>DASSAT010000683.1:0-2297 GCA_035699305.1 Fimbriiglobus sp.
TCCCGGCGCCCTCCGCGCCCTCTGCGGTGAACCTGTCTTGGGGGGTAAGGATGCCGTCGGTCACGGTGGTCGTCCCGGTCCGCAACGAGGGCCGGGCGATCGAGCAGACGCTGCGGTCGCTCTTGACCCAGCACTTCCCCGAAGGCCAGTTCGAGGTGATCGTCGCCGACGGCCTGTCCACGGACGCGACGGTGCCGGTCGTCCGCCGGTTGCAGGGGGAGTTCGACAACCTGAAGCTGGTGTACAACGCGCGGCGGTACTCCAGCGGTGGGCGGAACGCGGCGATCCGCCACATGTCCGGCGACTACGCGGTGATCGTGGACGGCCACTGCCACGTCCCGGACCGGTACTACCTGCGGAACGTCGTGCGGGCGTTCGAGGCGAGCGGAGCGGATTGCCTCGGCCGGCCGCAACCCCTCGATGCCCCGGACCCGACGCCGTTCCAGCGGGCCGTCGCGGTCGCCCGCCAGAGCCGGCTCGGCCACAACCCGGACTCGGATATCTTCGCCGAGCAGTCCCGGTTCGTCGCCCCGGAGAACACGGCGGTGGCGTACCACCGCGAGGTGTTCCACCGGGTCGGGCTGTTCGACGAGCGGTTCGACGCCTGCGAGGACGTGGAGTTCAACCACCGGGTCCACGCGGCCGGGTTGACGTGCTTCTTCACCCCAACGCTGAAGGTCCGCTACCATCCGCGGTCGTCGTGGCCGGCGCTGTTCCGGCAGCTCGCCCGCTACGGCTGCGGCCGGGCGCGGCTGGCGGTCAAACACCCCGGGTCGCTGACCCTGCCGGCGCTGATGCCGCCGCTGTGGCTGGCGTGGCTGGTCGTCGGCGCGGCGCTGGCGGCGGTGGCCCCGGCCTTCGGGTGGGTGTACCTCGGCACGGTGCTGACGTACGCGGCGGTGCTGCTGGCGGTGTCGTCGTCGCTGGGCCGCGATTGGCCGAAGGAAGTGCGGTCGCGCATCCCCGCGGTCTTCGTCGGCATCCACCTCGGGTTCGGCTGGGGCTTCCTCCGCGAGACGGCGCGGCAAGCGGTGCGTCGCTGAGGTCGTATTATGCCCTCATGCGACCCGGCGACGCCGCCCCCGACCTGACGTTCCTCACCGCCGCCGGCGAACCGGTCCGCCTCTCGTCGTTCCTCACGTCGGACTACCTCCTCCTCCTATTCCTGCGGCACCTGGTCTGAATGCCGTGCGTGGCCCACCTCGGCGAGGTGGCGGCGAACGGCGAGCGCCTCCGCGCCGCCAGCGTGGGCGTCCTCGCCGTCAGCCAGGCGACGCCCGCCGTCCTGGCGACGTTCCTCCGCGATCACCCGCAGCCGGTCCCGGTCGTCTGCGACCCCGACCGCGCCGGCTACCGCGCGTTCGGGCTGGAGCGGACGTCGTGGCTGAGCTTCTTCCGGCCGTCGGTGATGGGGGGCTACCTGCGGCTGATGTTCCGCGGCGGCAAGGTCCGCCGGCCGTACCCCGGCGAGGACGTGCTCCAACTCGGCGGCGACTTCCTGCTCGACCGCGCGGGACGGGTGGTCTTCGCCTACCCCAGCCGGACCGCGACCGACCGGCCGGGCGTTGACGTGCTGTTGGCAGCGGCTTCGTAAGACTGCACGGAGGCTCGGGTGGCGCGCTAACCAGGCGCCGGAAGGACGGCCGACCCCTGGGTGTCCTCGGGCAGGGCGTCGGAGCCGGGGTCGGAGTGGACCGGCCCCCGGCGCCGTGGCCGGGCGAACGGCGGCGGCGACAGGGTCAGCCGCCAGAACCGGATCTGACAGTGACGGCACCGCAGCGGGAAGAAGAACGCCAGCCGGGTCAGGTGCCGCACCCAGCCGCTTTGAGACCTCCGGCAGTTCGAACCACCGCACACCGGACACCGAATGGTCCTACCGAACATGACAAAACCTATGGGCGAGTATCGATCGGTCCGTCCATCATGACAAAAACCGCCCGGGCTTGTCCAGAGGGTACTTGTCCGGTTCCCGAAATCATAGAATACCCGGTCGCCCGATGCGCACTTTCCCCGGCCGAGGCCCGCGATGCTGCCCGAGCCTGACGCCGCCCGGCTCGCCGACTACCGGTTCCAGATGGGTCACGACGCCGGCAATCTGGCGCTGACGCTGGACCAGCTGACCGACGTCATGCAGCTGATCGCCCGGCACGCCGTCTACTGCCGGGTGGAGAAGGGGCCGCGGGCCGGCGAGCCGCCGCTGGACGTGGCCGAGCTGCTGCGACTGCTGGCGGCGACGAAGGAGTTGGTGCAGGAGTCGCTGCTTCGGCTGCGGGCCGCGTAATGCTTGTAGGTCGGGT
>DASSAT010000684.1:0-3269 GCA_035699305.1 Fimbriiglobus sp.
TCGACGCGACAACCGCAACCGGAGGCTGCCCGGACACACCCCGCAATAACCCACCACATCACCGAACGGAACTTCTACACCACAAAGGACATCGGGCGAAAGTTCCCTAGAGACTCCGAATCGGAACTACTGACCCTACAAATGCAGGTTCCGTCCAACCTTTTCAACAGGGCACCCCAAGAGGAGAGGGGGAGAGCATGGGGACTCTCGGTGGTCCGGCATAGCTCCGCCGTGAGACCCACATCTTGCCCAGGCTCCGAATTCGAACCAATCGTTCGAACCCGGCGATTCGTTTGAACTCGCACCAGTTGCGCGGCCGATCTCTTACCTGACCCCGGGGGAAGGTTTTGACTCCAGCGGTCTCCGGGTACACGCAGGGCAAGGGAGCGATCCATGGGGAAGCACGCTCGCGCGATCCCGGTTCGGCTGGCAGTCCTGGTCCTTTCGGCGTTCGGCGCCGGCCTCGGGTGCGCCGGGAGCCGCCCGATGGAGGAGCCAGGTCCGCTCGACGGGATGATCCAGTCCCCGTCGCAGCTGCCCCGTGAACTGAACAAGGTGAATCAGCCCGACTACGTGATCGAACCGCCCGACGTACTGCTCATCAACGCGACCCGGGTCGTCCCCCTCCCGCCGTACCGGTTCGGGCCGCTGGACACCCTACTGATCCGGCCCCGGGTACCGCTCCCGGCCACCTTCGAGCCGCTGGAGGGTGAGTACGTGGTGGAGCCGGACGGGCGGGTGAACCTCGGCCCGTTTTACGGGTCGGTGTCGGTCGATGGGATGACGGCGGAGGAGGCGAGCGCGGCCATCGAGGCGCACCTCAAGCCGAAGCTCAAGGACGCGGCCGTGTTCGTGTCGCCGCTGCGGACCAAGCCGCTCCAGCAGATCACCGGTGAGCACCTGGTCCGCCCGGACGGCAAGGTGAGCCTGGGCACCTACGGGCTGGTTCGGGTGTGCGGGCTGACTGTCACCCAGGCCCGGCAGGCGGTCGAGGCCCACCTCCGGCAGTTCCTCAAGGACCCGGAGGTGTCGGTCGATGTGATCGCGTTCAACAGCAAGGTCTACTACGTCATCATGGACCTGGGCGGGAACGGGCAGCAGATCGTTCGGCTGCCCGCGACGGGGAACGAGACCGTCCTCGACGCGATCGGCCAGGTGAACGGGCTGTCGCAGGTGTCGAGCACCAACGACATCTGGGTGGCGCGGCCGGCACCGGACGAGTGCGGCGGGGTTCAGGTCCTGCCGGTCGATTGGAAGGGGATCACCACCCGCGGGCAGACCACGACCAACTACCAGCTGTTCCCTGGAGACCGGGTGTACGTCAAGGCGAATGCACTGGTGAAGATCGACACGGCCATCGCTCGGATAATCTCGCCGATGGAACGGATCCTCGGGTTCACCCTACTGGGTAGCGGTGTCGTGAAGGACCTCTCGTTGTACCCGGCTAGTCGGTTCGTCAATGGAGGCTCCAACTCGACTTCCACCAGGTAGCCGATCGGGACAATTGGCTTGGGCTGGTAGCTGGGAACTGGTAAACCTGGATGAGATTGAATCGGGCGGCCCACCGGGGCCGCCCGGACCTACGACCGGGAGGACGACATGCGGTTCACTCTCCTCGCGTCCTGTGCCCTGGCGGTGGCGACCGTGTGCGGTCCGATCGGACCGGCGTCCGCCCAGGTCTCGGGTCCGGTCGGCCCGGTGGCCCGGCCGACGTTCAGCCCCTACCTGAACCTGCTCCGCCAGGACAACCCGACCTACCTGAACTACTACGGCCTCGTCCGGCCGCAACTGGACTTCCGGCAGTCGCTCCAGAACCTCCGCTTTGATCTGAGCGCCTACCAGTCGCAGTCGCAGACGAACGGCCAAGCAACCCTGCCCGGGACCGGGCACCGGACCGTCTTCATGAACACAATGGGCTACTTCATGACCATGGGCGGTGGGCCTATCAACCGGCAAGGCGGCGCGTACAGTGCGGGTGGTGCGATGCAACCCGGCGGGTCGCCGGGTCAGTTGCCGGGCAGCGGCGTCAAACAGGTGCCTCGCCCCAGCACGCCCAGACGGCGGTAGAGCAGCGCCCTACCGCCGACCGACACCCCCGGTTATCGGACCTCCTTTAACACCCGGGCTAGCTGGTCTCTCTCGATCGGCGGCACGTCGATCGGGCGGATCATCCACCGCTTGGCCTGTCGGACCGCGGCCGACTGGCCGACCCGGTTGCCCAGCGCCTGGTGGGCCAGGGCCAGGTGGTAGAACTCCGCCGGCCGGGGGGACTCCCGGGTCAAGTCGGCGAGCAGATCGACCGCCCGCTGCGCCTCCCCCTTGCGGATCAGGATCAGCGCCTCGGTGTCCACGAACGTCGGCAGCGGGCCAGCCGCCTCCTTCGCCTTCGTGACCCACTCCAGCGCCTCGTCGTAGCGCTGCTCGTGCGTCGCCAGCAGGTAGCCGAGGTTGTTCATCGCCAGCGGGTCCGGCCTGTCGCCGGTGACGACCTCCCGGTACAGGCGGATGGCCTCCGCGTAGCGGCCCTGCGCCATGCGGACGATCGCGGTCAGCCCGAGGAAGCGCTTGCCGTCCTGCTCCTTCGTCGCGGCCGCGTCGATCCAGGTCTCGACCTGGCGGGCGTCGGCGGGTTCGACCCGGGGGGCGTGGTAGAGCACCTCGACCCCTACGGCCGCCACCGCGGCGGGCGAGACCTTGCCGATCACCCCGCGCACTGTGGAGAGGGCGTCGCCCGTCTTGCCCTGCCGCCCCAGGAAGGAGGCGAGCGCCAGGATCGCGCCCGGCTGGCCGTTGTCCAAGGCCAACTTTCGGTACAGCGGCTCCGCTCGGTCGGCCATCCCCAGGCGCTCGAGCAGTTGGGCCGCGAACGCCAGGCGGTCCGCGTCGCGCGCCAGGTAGCCCTCGACGACCGCGGCCGCCTCGTCCCGTCTCCCTTCCGCCTCCAGGACCCTCGCCTTGAGCTCCACCGTCTGACGCGAGTCCGGCTGGGCCTTGGCCATCACCTCCAGGCACGTCCTGGCCTCCCGGGTGTCCCCGTCGTACTGGAGGACGGCGAACCCGTAGTAGGACGTGTAGAACAGGTTGGCCCCGTTGGACCGGACCAGGTTCCCCAGCCGGACACGGGCCTTCGGCCACTCCCCGACCGACGCGAGCAGGCGGGCGTACAGGAACTGGTCGTCCGGGGCGAGCGGCTGCCGGGCTTCGATGCGCTCGAAGGCGTCGAGCGCTTCCCGGCGGAGCCGGGGGTCGGTCTGCACCGCCAGCACCAC
>DASSAT010000685.1:0-3223 GCA_035699305.1 Fimbriiglobus sp.
GTTGTTTAGTAGCGTCCTCGGGGTCCATCCGAGCGGATCATGAAAAACGCCCTGGGAATCGAGGGTCAACACGGCAAGAGGGGGTTCGACGCGACAACCGCAACCGGAGGCTGCCCGGACACACCCCGCAATAACCCACCACATCACCGAACGGAACTTCTACACCACAAAGGACATCGGGCGAAAGTTCCCTAGAGACTCCGAATCGGAACTACTGACCCTACCAAGGTCAGACCACCGAACTGTTCGCCAGGCTGGGGGTGTGTCGCAGGGACCGCCAGACGGTCTCGGCCCAGCCGCGGTCGGCCGGGTCGGTCACGTCGATTCGGTAGGCCAGCGGCTCGCACCCGATCGCCTGCACCACCCCGGCCAGTTGCCAGACCGGCCGGCCCGCTTCGTCGCGGACCTCGGTGAACCCCGGGGCGAACGAGTCGGCCCCGCCGCCGCTGCGGACCGTCAGCCGTCGGCGATCGTCCCACCCGACCCAGGTGCGGCCGTCCGCCTCCCACCCGTCGGCGAACGACCCCGGCACCTCCACCGTCCACCCGTCGCCGAGCGCCACCCGCACTGGGTAGCGGCGGTAGCCGGTCCGTACCGTGGGGATAAACCCCGCGGCTCGTCGGACGACCTCGGCTTTCAACTCCGATTCGATCCCCTGCACGGTGAACCCGTGCCGGTCGCCCGCGACGGCGGCGAGCACCTCGGCCCACTCTGCCCACGGCAGCGGCCCGGCCGGGTCGAGCGAGTGGGCCATCTCCAGGTCGGCGGCGATCTGGTCGGTCAGTTCGCCCTCGTCCTCGGTCAGCGGCGGCCGCCACGGGAACTCGCACCACAGCAGCGCCAGCGCCCGGTTGCGGTAGAACGCGGCGTCCGGCCCCGGCGCCCACCACGGGAAGAAGTCCCGGTCGGCGGCGCTGAGCCACTCCCGTGTCCGGGGGCCGGTCGGCGTCAGGACCGGGCCGGGGTGCGTGAACCCGTGATCGTCGGGCAGCCCCAGGGCCACCGGCGCGCCGTTCATCGACGCGGCCAGCTCGCCGCAGGCGTTTCGCAGCGACGCCAGGAAGCAGCCCTTGAGCGCGCCCAGGTCGGCGGTGCGGGAGAACCCGGTCGCGTCCTCGACCTGGTCCCAGACGATGCCGAAGTCCTCGGCGAAGGCGTCCAGGGTGCCGCACAGGTACGCATGGTAGCCCGGCCCGGCCGGCGCGGTCTGAGCAGACACGCGCACCGTGCCGGCCGGGGAGAACCGGACCGCCACGTCCTCGGCGGTCGGGTGGAAGGTGACGAGCAGGATGGGCCGGTCGCCGCCGCAGTCCAGTTGCGCATCGAGGACGGCGTCGCCGACCGTCTCGAACCAGACCGCGGCCCGGGCCAGCCACTCGCGCACGTCGGCCCGGGCGAGTTTCTGCCCGCTCAGTTCAACGCGGCCGGTGAGGGCGAGGCCGGGGACCATAGGCAGCGTGAGGGGGTGAGGGCGTGATTCCTGGGTCGGCGTGTGAGTCTGGACAAGGTTAGCTCGGCTGGGGGGGTTGGCAAGCGGGTTTGTCACCCCCTCACCCCCTCACCCCCTCTCTTTTTATAACGCCCGCCTCTGTCGCGGTGGCTCGACCCCGCCGCCGAGCGCCCGCCGGCGGTGGGCCGCGGTCTGGGCGGCAACTGCCCTGTAGACCGCATCTTGCGCCCGGGACAGGGACCGGCCGCGGCGGCGCATCATCGTGTCGGCGACGGCGAACCGGGCGACCAGGTCCAGGTCCTCGGCGAAGCCGTCCGGGCCGTACCGGGCGAACGACGGCACGTCCCGCGGCGCCAGTTGCCCGGTCGGCAGCACGGACGCGAACGCCCCGACCACCGACCCGCAGTTGAGCAGTACCCCGAGGCCCGTCCGCGCGTGATCGCCGACGAAGCTGCCGACCTTCACCCGGCCGGTGTTCAGGCTCACGCCGTCGGCCGGGACGCTGACCGTGCCGTAGTCGTTGCGCAGGTCGCCGGTGTGGGTGCCGGCCGCCAGGTTCACCCACTCGCCGACGAAGCTGTGCCCCAGGAAGCCGTCGTGCGCCTTGTTGCTGTACCCCTGAACGATGCTCGCCTCAACCTCGCCGCCGACCCGGCAGTGCGGCCCGAGCGACGTGCCGGGCCGGACGCGGGCGCCGAGGACGTGCGTGCCGGGGCCGATGGTGCAGGGGCCGATGAGGTGACTGAGCGCGCCGACCACCGCATCAGCGGCGATGACCACGGGGCCGGCGGTCGTGTCGATCGCCACCATCGGGTCGAGCCGCGCCGACGGGTCGAGGACGAGCCGGTCCGCGGGGCCGACCAGCGCGACATCGAGCGGCCGGCAGCCCGCAGTCTCGGCGTCCGTGGCCCACGGGAAATCGTCGATGATCTGGTTGCCGTTGCGGTTCACCAAGTCCCACGGCCGGCGGACGACGGCGCCGCCGACCTCCTGCCGCGGCAAGGCCGTCAGCCAGTCTTCGAGGCAGTCGTCCACGGCGCTCGGGGAGACGCCGGCGAGCAACTCCGGTCCGACCGCGGCGAACGCCAACTCGCCGTCGCAGACCGCCAGGAACGGCCCGTCGGCGAACAGGTCTCGCGTCTTCGGGGCCGGCTGATCCGTGGGCCGGGCCGGCGGTATCCAGCGCGCGTTGACCAACACCGTCGGCCCGGCGCGCAGCCAGAGCGGGTCGTTGACCGGGGCGTGCGGGTGGGACTCGCACACCAGGTCGGCGACGAGTGGCCGGACGAGGTAGCCGATCGCGTCCGGGGCGAAGTAGTGGGCGGGCTTGTCGGCCAGCGGAGTGAGTCCGCAGAGCAGGTCGAACGCCGGCCGGGTGAGGGTGAGCGGGGCGAGGTCGGCCGCCCGGCGGTCCTCGAACAGGCAGATCCGCATCCGTGCGCCTCCGGGGAGGGGGATCGGCCCGGCAGTCTAGACCAGCCAGCCGCGGCTTGCCTAGCCCGAGTTGACCCTGGGACCGCGGCCGTCCCGGCCGCTCTTGCACCGCGAGTCGGGAGCCTCGGGCGACGGCGAAGCGCCCCCGACCCGTCCAGCAAGAGCGGCCGGGACGGCCGCGGTCCCGGGATAGCCCGCGACCGCGGGCGGTAGGTCAGCCTCACCCGGTCGGGCCGCACCCGCCGCGGAGCCGTCGGCCGATCGCCCGGAACTGAAGCGCCAACAGCACCAGCACGACCACGCCGAACACCGCCCCGACCGCCAGCACCTTGCCCGACG
>DASSAT010000686.1:0-2987 GCA_035699305.1 Fimbriiglobus sp.
GGCCTGACCGACGGGACGGCGACCATCGAGTTGCTCCCGCTTCGCGAGGCGTTCAAGTCCGACTTCGCGGTGACGCGGGTCGGCAACACCTACACCATCGGGTTCCTCGGCAAGACGCGGCAGACCGACGGCGGACGGGGCGCCTCGTCGGTGAAAGCCATCCCGATCGGTCTGGCCGGTACCGCCTCGGTCGTCACCCGGATGGACGGGATCGACTACCACGGGATCGAGCGGTTGGACATTCGGCTCGGCAGCGGGGCCGACGTGTTCAACGTCCAGGGGACCAGCGCCGGCAGCTTCAAGCTGGACCTGGACACCGTGCACGCGGCGACCAACCTGAGCCTCGGCGGCGGAGACGACCAGGTGTTCGTCTCTTCGCACGCCGACCTGGACCACGCCACCATCACCGCGACCGCCGGGGCCGCGGACGCCTTCGACTTCCTGACCGGGGACCTGGAGCAGGTCCGCGGCAACCTGAACATCGACGCCGGCGCCGGCCGGCACCGCATCCTCGTCAGCGACGAGGCCGACACCACCGGCGACGGCACCACGGCCAGTCCGGTCGTCATCACCGACGTCGTCGTCGGGCCGGCGACAGGTCAGCAGTACGACAGCCTCGGGGCCGCCGAGATTCAGGTCAAGCGGCTGGCGTTCGGGGACATCACCTACGGGGCCGCGCTGGCGGACGGCAACTTCTTCGACGGCGTGGTGTATTGGACCGGCTCCGGGTCTGACACCATCGCCATCGACGGCACCCATTACCGGGACGGCATCCACCGGACCCCGACGGCCCTCAACACCGGACTGGGCAACGACGCGATCACGGTCGATCTGGATACACCCGAGGACGGCTTCTTCGTCCTGCACACCACCGGCGGGTCGGCATCGCCCAAGCCGACGGCGGTCGCAGCGGGCGTGGACGACGACACGGTCTACGCGGCCGACTCGACGCTGCCGCTGATCATCTTCGGCGGGCACGGCTGCGATACCATCGACGCCGGGCAGAACCAGGACATCGTGTTCGGCGACTTCGGTCGAGTGGAGTACCGCAATACGACCACCGGCGCCCTGATCGCCACCTACGGATTCGGCGGCCGTGGCGACGTGTCCAGCAGCGATACGATCGACCCGCGCTGGGTGTTCTCCACGGACCGTGTGCTCGGCGGGCCGGACACCATCCAGGGCCGCCAGGACCAGGACGTGCTGATCGGCGGGGCGTTCGGCGACCGCATCGACGGCGACGAGGCCGACGACCTGATCTTCGGTGACGCGGTCGAACTGTTCCGCCGGGACACCAACCCGGCCGTCGTGGGCGACATCACCGACCCGCGGTTCCGGACGCTGACCGGCACGGCTATCTACGGCCGCACCGGCGGCGAGCAGAGCGGTCAGGTGCTGGTGGACGGCGTCGCCCGCAGCTATCGCAACCCGGACGGGACGGCCCCGGCCTGGGCGGAGTACGAGATCAAGAACCTGTACCACTCGGCCACACTGGAGGCGAACCCCGACAACAGCTTCGGTGGCGACTACATCGCCGGCGGCGCGGCGAACGACGTGATCTTCGGCCAACTCGGCGACGACACGATCCAGGGCGATGGCAACATCGAGGGGACCACGGTCGGCGCCAGCCGCAACGTCGCTTCGCCGTTCGTGCTGACGCCGACTCTGACCGTGTCCGCAGCCGGGGCCCTCACTGTGAACCCGTCGTTCGAGGCGGCCACGGACGGCGATGACTACATCGAGGGCAACGGCGGCTCCGACGTGATGTTCGGCAACCTCGGTCAAGACGACCTGATCGGCGGCAGCTCCAGCCTGTACACGCTGACCACCCGCGAGCTGCGGCCCGACGGCGTGGACATCATCTTCGGCGGCGCCGGCACCCGCATCGACCGCAACAACGAGGTCGTGGCGACCGGCGACGTCGCCCTCGCCGAGCGGCACGCCCGCGATGCCGACGCCATCGCCGGTGACAACGCGAGCATCTTCCGCGTCGTCGGCGTCCTCGGCACCCCGGTCGCCACCTTCGTCCGCTTCAACTACGACAACGCCGCCTTCGCGGGCTACGCGGCTGGCCGACCGATCATCCCGCGGGCGGTGCAGTTGCTCGACTACACGCCGGGTGGCCCGGACTTCGACGCGGCCTCCGCCGCGCTGGACCGCGGCGGCGCCGACGAGGTCCACGGCGAGTCCGGCGATGACGCGATCTACGGCATGACCGCCAGCGACGTGCTGTTCGGGGACGCGGGCGACGACGACCTGATCGGCGGCTGGGGCCACGACTGGATCTCCGGCGGTACCGGCCAGGACGGCATCCTCGGCGACGACGGCCGCATCTTCACTAGCCGCAACACCACCGCTGGCGAGCCGCTCTCCGGCGTCGATCCGCTCGTCCAGTTGGACCGGTTCATCTACACGCCGGGCAAGATTCAACAGGCGACCATCAACGTCACCAACGCCCTGAAGAAGACCGTGGACCTGACGCCGTTCAACGTCACCCCGAAGGCGCAGGCGGACGACCCGCTCTACGACGCCAAGTTCGCCGACGACGTGATCTACGGCGGCCTGGGCGACGACTCGATGCACGGCGGGGCCGGCGACGACGCCGCCTCCGGGGCCGAGGCGCTGCCAGCCTTCTTCGCCCGGCCGGTCAACCCGGGCAACATCCTCCGATTCGACCCGACCACGGAGGAGTTCGCCGACTACGACGAGTTCGACCCGCTCGAGCGGATCGTCCCGTTCCTGCTCGACTTCGACGCGGCCGACGGTCCGATGGTCGATGGCAGCATCCGCAGCGACGGCAACGACGTGCTGTTCGGCGACCTGGGCAACGACTGGATGGTCGGCGGCACCGGCCGCGACCACCTCTTCGGCGGCTGGGGCAGCGACCTGCTGAACATCGACGACGACCTCTCGACCCACGGCGGCCTCAACGACCTGCCGGACACGCACCCGTCCTACGAGGACATCGCCTACGGCGGGGCCGGCCG
>DASSAT010000687.1:0-3565 GCA_035699305.1 Fimbriiglobus sp.
TACCCCCCACCCTAACCCTCCCCCCAAGTGGGGAGGGAACATGAGGACACCCCCGATGGGCCGGATGTTTCGGATCATCACCGAGGGCGGATCGGAGCCGCTGCCGTCGCTCCAGGCGGCCGCGGAGGTGCCGTTCATCGAGGTCGGCGGGCCGGAAGGTGTCGTCACGTCGATCCCGCTGCCGGCCGCCGCCATGCCCCCGGACGTGATCCCGGTCCCCCGGCCGGGGCCGGCCTACGAGCCGGAGCCGGACACCGAACTGGACCACGACCCGGAGTCCGCGCCGCTAGTCATCCCCGCTCCGGACGCGCGGGTGCTGTCGGTGTCGTTCCACAAATTCCCGAAGACGGGCCTGCGGCTGTTGCCCGGCGGGGTGTCGGCGGACGTGATCGCTTTCCACCAGCCGGACCACCCGGTCAGCGGCGAGTACCGGACCGTCCGCGACGAGGTCCGCAAGCAGTTCGAGGAGCCGCGGCCGCGGGTACTGCTGTTCGCCGCGGCGGCCCCGGTCGCCGGGACGACGACGGTAATGCTAAACACCGCCGTGTCGCTGACGCGGGACGGGGCGAAGGTGTTGGTCGCGGACGCCAACTACGACCGCCCGGCCGTCGCCCGCCGGCTCGGTGTGCCGGAGACGCCGGGGCTGGCCGAGGTGCTCGGCCAAACGGTCCCGCTGGCGTGGGCACTCCAGCCGACCGCTGTCGAGGACCTGCACGTCCTGGCCGCCGGAGTGCCGTCCGACGGGACGCCGCGGGGGATGACGCAGGACTTCCCGCGGCTGCTGGCGCAGTTGCGGCAGTGGTTCGATTGGGTGCTGGTGGACGGCGGGGTGTGGGACGAGTGGCTCGGCCAGGAGTCGGCCGGCCCGGCGTGCGACGCGGTCTACCTGGTGACGCGGCAGGCGGACATCGACCGGCCGGAGTTCGGCAGCCTGCGGATGTCGGTGGCCGATGCAGGCGGCGTGTTGCGGGGGTACATCACGACGCGGCAGTGAACTCTGCCGAGGTATTGCCGTAGGGTGGGCCGAGTCTTCGAGGCTCACCAATGCCCGATGGTGGGCCTCGAAGACTCGGCCCACCCTACAAGGCCCGGGACGTTCGACGAGCCGTCTTGCATCACCGGCCTTGCAATTCCTTGACCAGGTTCGCCAGTAGCTCCGGCTTGCCCTGCGCGACGATGTGGTCGATCCGGCTCTGCGGCACCCCGAGCTTCTGCATCGCGGTAACGATCGACTTCCACACCTTCTCTCGCTTCTTCCCCTCGGCCAGGTACAGGTCTGTCACCAGTTCGCCGAGCCTCTGAAGCTGGATGCCGTCCTGGTTGGCGTAGTACCGCTTGATGATCCCCTGCTGGTGGCGGGTGTAGTCTTCCAGGCCCATCGGTCGGCTCCGGGGCAGGTGACGGGCCGCCGCGACGGGCGGTCCCTACAAGATACCAGACCGGCGCGGAATGGGTGGCCAACCGCGGGTCGTGCGTCCGGTCGTAGTGCAGGCGGCTCGCCTGCACAGACCCTACGGGCAGGCGAGCCGCCTGCCCCACGACCGGCGTGTACCTTACCACCCGTCTTCTCACCCCGGGTTGCCCATGCGTGTCGTCCTGCAACGGGTGTCGTCCGCGCGGGTGGTCGTCGCAGGTGAAATTGTCGGCGAGGTCGGCCGCGGGTGGCTGGTGCTGCTGGGTGTGGCCCACGCGGACACGCAGGTCGAGGCGGCAAAGCTCGCGGACAAGGTCGCCAACCTGCGGGCGTTCCCGGACGACGACGGCAAGATGAACCGCTCGGTGCAGGACGTTCGCGGCGGGGTGCTGGTCGTCAGCAACTTCACGCTGTACGCCGACTGCCGCAAGGGCCGGCGGCCGAGCTTCATCGGCGCCGCGCGGCCGGAGCAGGCCGAACCGCTGTGCCGGGTGTTCGCCGACGGCCTGCGGGCGCTCGGGGTGCCGGTCGCCGAGGGGCGGTTCGGGGCCGACATGCAGGTCGAGCTGGTGAACGACGGCCCCGTCACGATCGTACTGGATACTACCGAGGACATCTGAGCGGTCCTCATATTGTGGCTACCGCGCCATCGACGATAAGGCATTCACCACAAAGGCACAAAGGTCACACAAAACAAACACAAAGAAAGTAGAAGCGAAGACCCGACCTGTCTTCCTTTGTGTGTCTTTGTGTGACCTTTGTGCCTTTGTGGTGAATGCCTGGCTAGGACGCCAGTTGACGGCCCCCGGCACCCGGGCTTACCATCTGCGACATCTCTCATGCGGATCACCCTGCCATTGTTGCTGGTCGTGGGCTTCGCCGCGGCGGGGTTGCTCGGCGGCCGTCGCGAGGTCGCCGGCACGCCGGGTCTGATCCACATCGTCTCCAGCCTCCCCCGGTCCGGCAGCGCCCGCGGCCAGTCCGACAGCATCGTCAACGGCATCCGCCTGGCCATCGAGGGCGCCGGGAACAAAGTTGAGACGACCGACCCCGACACCGGCGAGAAGAGGTTCTTCCGGCTCGAATACCTGGACCTGGACGACGCCACCGCCGCGGCCGGGCAGTGGACCATCGAGCAGGAGATCGCCAACGCAAACCAGGCCCGCTCCGACCCGGACGCGATGGTCTACATCGGCACCTACAACTCCGGGGCCGCCAAGGTGTCCATGCCGATCCTCAACCGGGCGCGGATGCTGATGGTCTCCCCGGCCAACACCGCCGAGGCGCTGACCAAGCCGGGCACGGGGGAGCGGCACGAGCCGATGTGCTTCCGGCCGACGGGCGAGGTCAACTTCGTCCGCGTCGTGCCGACCGACGACCTGCAAAGCCACGTCGCCGCCGTGTGGGCGCGCGACCTGGGGGCGCGGTGCGTCTACCTTCTCGACGACAACGAGTTCTACGGCAAGGGGATCGCGGAGGGGTTCGCCCGCAACTGCAAGAAGCTCGGGATCACGATCCTCGGCCACGAGAGCATCGACACCAAGGCCCAGGAGTTCACGGCGCTGATGGTGAAGGTCAAGACGTTCGACCCGGACCTGGTGTACTTCGCCGGCACGACCGAGAGCAAGGGCGGGCAGGTACTCAAGGACATGATTAAAGCCGGCCTGACCTGCCCGATGATGGCCCCGGACGGCTGTCACCAGCAGTCGATGATCGAGTCGGCCGGGGCGGAGTCGTTCGAGAAGATCAGATTCTACGCGACGTTCGGTGGGCTGACGGTGGACAGCCTGCGGGAGCGCGGCGGCCGGGGCGGCGAGTTCGTCCGCAAGTACGAGGCTCGGTACGGGACCGAACCGACCGGCGCGTACGCCGTCTACGGCTACGAGGCGGGGCTGGTGGCCCTGGAGGCGATCCGGTTGGCCGGCAAGAAGGACCGCGACGCGATCCGCCGGGCGGCGCTGGGCATCCGCGACTTCGAGGGTGCGACCGGCACCTGGTCGTTCGACGCCAACGGCGACACCACCAACCAGACCATGAGCGGCAGCACCGTCGAGCACGGCCGGCTGAAGTTCGTCCGGCTGCTGAAGCGGGAGCCGTCGGTCGGACCGTGACCCCCTGGGACCGCGGCCGTCCCGGCCGCTCTTGCTCCAC
>DASSAT010000688.1:0-6905 GCA_035699305.1 Fimbriiglobus sp.
TCGCCCCACCCTACCAGACAAATCTCACCCCCGTTTGCACTTCGGCGGGCCGAGGATCTCTTGCAGCACGACCGCCATCGGGACGGCGTTCTTCGAGGTGAGCAGGGCGGCGAGCTGCGCGGCGAACTCGGTCTTCGCCACCGGCCGGGGGTCGGCCAGCATCCGCGGACGTGTGACCACCGACGGCGAGAAGACGCCCGACAGCCCGACCACTACCGGGGCGACCGGCAGGTCTTCGAGCCGCGGCAGCGGGGCGACGGCCCGGTGCGACGTGGGGACCGAGCGGGCCACCGGGGCAGCCGGGGCGGCGAACGTCGGGTCGCCGGCGACCCGTGACGGCTTGCGGACCGGTTCGACCGTCGGCACCTCCGAGGGGGCTACCGGCCGGTTGTTGGCTCGCCGGGAGACCGGGGGCGCGACGACGGGAGGCGGGGCGCCGCCACCGGCCGCGGACTTGCGGCGGAGTTTGTCGATCTCCTCCAGGAACCGGTCGATGTCGCTGGCCGCCCGGCCCTCGCGGCGGTCGTCGCTGGCGGCGCGGTTGTCGGCCCGGCCGCGGGCGGCGTGGACCTGCTCGGCCTGCTGCTGGTTCTTGAGCGCCTGCGACACGGCGCCGATGATCGCGGACAGCACCACGAGCACGATGAAGATGATCAGCGCGTTCATGACCGCTCCGTGTCCGGGGCGAACCCCGAACGTCAGCGAGGGGGTGGGGTCTCGAAGAACCCCTCCCCCGGCCCCTCCCCGAAGCGGGGAGGGGAGAAAGACTCTGGCTCCCCCTCCCCGCTTCGGGGAGGGGGTTGGGGGGAGGGGTTAAACACCCTACCCGCCCGTGCGGCCCGGGCCGTTCTCCGGGCTGCCGGACGCCGCCGCGATGCCGCTGCGCATTGACGTGTCGGCCTGGATGTTCCGCAGGTTGTAGTAGTCCATCACCCCGAGCCGGCCGGTCTTGAACGCCTCGGCGATGGCCATCGGCACCTGGGCCTCGGCCTCGACCACCTTGGCCCGGTTCTCCTGGATCATGGCCTGCATCTCCTGCTCCAGCGCCACCGCCGCGGCGCGGCGTTTCTCGGCGTCCGCCTGCGCCACCCGCAGGTCGGCGGCCGCCTGGTCCGCCTGGAGCTTGGCCCCGATATTCTCCCCGACCTCGATGTGCGCGATGTCGATGGAGACGATCTCGAACGCCGTCTGCGCATCCAGGGCGTTGTGCAGCACCGTCTGCGAGATCATCCCCGGGTTGGCCAGCACCTCCTTGTGGTTCTCCGCGGAGCCGATGGCCTTGACGATACCCTCGCCGACTCGAGCAATGATCGTCTCCTCGGTCGCCCCGCCGACGAGGCGTTCGAGCTTCGTCCGCACCGTCACTCGGGCCTTGGCGAGCAGCTGAATACCGTTGCGGCAGACGGCGTCGAGGAACTGCTTGCCCTTGGCCGGGTCGGGGCAGTCGATCACCTTCGGGTTGACGCTGGTGCGGACCGCTTCGAGCACGTCGCGGCCGGCCAGGTCGATGGCGGCGGCGGTCTTCCACGGCAGGTCCAGTCCGGCCTTGTGGGCGGCGATCACCGCGGCCGCGGTCCGCGGCACCTTGCCACCGGCCAGGAAGTGCGACTCCAGGTCCTCAGTGGTGATCCGCGTCCCGGCCTGCACCAGCGCGATCTTCTGGTTGACGATCATCTCGTAGTTGACCTTCCGCAGCTTCATCCCGACCAGGTTGAAGATGCCGATGTTCGCCCCAGTCAGGAGCCCCTGGATCCACAGCCGGATGAAGCTGAAGAAGATGAACAGGAAGATCAAAAAGATCAGCGCGACGATGGCCGCCACGATGATCCAGATGATGTCCGGGTCGAACTTGAGGGCGTCGGCCTTGTCCGCCTTGTCCTTGGCCTTGCCGAACTGGGCGAACAGGGCGAGCGAGCTAGTCCAGTTCACGGGGCGGTCCTCGGGTGGCGTCGTTGGAGTCTTGTTCCCCTCTCCCCTTGGGGGAGAGGGTAGGGGTGTTCTCGCGGAACCCCTCCCCCCACCCCCCTCCCCGAAGCGGGGAGGGGGAGCCGGAGGGCGTCGTCTGTCTTCCTCCCCTCCCCGCTTCGGGGAGGGGCCGGGGGAGGGGTTAACGCCCCGCACCCCCGCGGGGAGAGAGAGCTAATTCAACTCGTCCAGGCTCATGTCGGACAGGCCGGCCGGCGGGTCCACCCGGCGGACGACCACCCACCCGGCCTTGGCGCCGACGCACTTCACCCACACGTCGGCGTCGAGCATCATCCCCTCGGTCAGCGCGTCCAGCCGCCGGCCGTCGATCTCCACCATGCCCGACGGCCGCATCGGCGAGATGGTCTTGCCGTACCGGCCGAGGTACTGCTCCAGTTCGGCCGCCTCGGGGGTGTTGGCCACCGTCGCCGTCACCGTCTCCGAGTCGAGGCTCACCTGCCGGGACATCCGCTGCCAGGCGTACAGCAGCAGGTTGGCGGCGACCGGCAGGCCGACGCAGGCGGCGATCACCGCCGCCACCGCCTCCCGGGTGCTGCCATAGTACAGGATGACGCCGACGGCGGCGGCGAACAGCCCAACCCCGACGACCACGAGCACCCCGCCGGTCGGCAGGAAGAACTCGGCCGCCAGGAGGACCACCCCGAACCCGATCAGGATGAACGCCAGGGCCAGATACCAGTCCATCGGAGTCCTTGGTCATTAGTCAGTAGTCATTAGTTCCTGGTCGGCCACTCCCGGCGGGGAGCATTCCAGAACTAATGACGAATGACGAATGGCGAATGACGGGTTTCACACTTCCTTGACCACGATCCGCGTCCCCTCGACCTCGACCACCTGGACGCGGGCGCCGGCCGGGATGTACCCGCCCTCAGTCACCACGTCCACGTACTGGTCGCCGAAGTGGACGGTGCCGGCCGGGCGCAGCACCGTCACCGCTGTGCCGACCGCCCCGAGCAGGCTCGCCGCCAGCGCCGCCCCCGGCAGCACCGGCGGCTCGGCCTCGGCCCCCGGCTTCTCGCCCGGCGGAACCAGCATCAGCCGATTGGCATACGGGATGTTCGGTAGGTAGCGGGCGATCAACAGCGCCAGCCCGAACGACGCGATCATGCCGACCAGGTACTGCGCCATCTTGCCGCCGATCCGGCCCCACTCGGCAGCGGTCTGCGGAATCTCGTTGCCACCGAACGTCACCAGCCCCAGCGACGCCAGCATCAGGAGGACGCCGGTGACCCCTGCCGCCCCGATCCCGGGCAGCACAAACACCTCCACCAGCACCAGCACCAGCCCGAGTATGAACAATAGCCCCGCCAGCACCGCGACCTGGTTGCTGAACTGCGTGTGCGCCCAGAAGACCAGGATGAAGCACAAGGCCGCGACGATCCCCGGGACCGTCGTCCCGGGTACTTTCAGCTCCAGGATCAGGCCGGTGAACCCGATCACCACCAGCAGCACCGTCACCGCCGGCAGCTTCAGGAACGCGGCGAACTGATCCAGCCACGCCGGGGAGGCGTCCTTGACCTGGGCCGGGTCCACCCCGTACCGCGCGTAGACCTCGGCCGGGTCGCGGGTGTCCACCACGAACCGGGCCAGCCCCAGGTTGCGCGCCTCCGTCGCGGTCAGCTTGAGCAGTTGGCCCCGGGGCTTGATCCCGACCGCGTTGACCCACTTGCCTTCGGCCTTCTGGCCTTCGAACTCGGCCTCGGTCATCAGCCGGTGGACGTTGGCGTTCTCCCGCTTCTGAGCGCGGACGATGACGATGTCGCGGTCGAGCATCCCGTCGATCAGCACCGGCGGGTAGCCCTTGGCGACCGCCAGTTCGTGAAGGCTGGCGGCCAGCAGGTCGGCGTTCGTCCCCGGCTTGCCGAGCACCGCCTCGAAGTCGCCGAACTCGGCCTCGGCCGAGTCCGCGCCGCCGGCCGCGTCGGTCCGCTTGCTCATCACGATGTCGGTGCAGCCCAGGGCGACGATCGCCGCTGTGTCGGGCGCCCGGTCGGGGACGAATGCGACGGTCGTCAGGCCGCGGTCCGTCTGGAGGTCGGTCAGCTTCTGGGCCAGCTCCCGGGCCGCTTGCAGGTCGCCGCCGGTGCACTCCAGCTGGAGGAACAGCAGGTTGCCGTCCCGGGCCAGCACCCCCTCGGCCATACGCACGACCTCTTCCTTCTTACCGCCATCGACCGCCCCCTTGAGGACATACCGGAAGGCGACCGGCGCTCGGCCGGCCAGCGGGTCCTCGCGCAGCGCGGCCGCGGTCAGCCCGAGGGCGTCGAGCAAGTCCTGCTGAGTCGAGAAAGTCGCCCGGCTGAACCCCAGGTCGCGGAGTTGGGCGGCGGTGAACAGCCCGACCCGGCCGTCCGGGGCGTCCGGCAGCGGGGCGGTGTCGGTGACTTGCACGCCCTCCTTCTCGGCGTCCTGGCGGTGGCGGAGATCGACGTACCAGTCGGCAGCCCCCTTCTTTCCCTTGCGCAGCTGGACACCGGGGTCGTACATCTTCGTGGCGACCGCGAGGTAGGCCGGCCGGACCTGCCGGGGGATGCGGTCGTAGGCGTGCAGCGCGCCCTGCGCCAGCGGCGGGTCGGTCGGGCCGACGACCGCCCCGAGCGCCCCCTGCGGGCCGCAGACGACCTCCTTGCAGGCGAGCACCGGCAGGACGGTGTGCCCGGTCGCCTTGTGGTGGACGTAGGCGACGGTGCGGATGTCGTGCAGCCCGGCGATGTAGTCGGCCAGTTCCATCGGCACGCCGTAGCCGGGGGTGGCGGCGTCCTTGTCGGCCGGGTTGAAGTCGAAGACGACGACCGACGGCCGCGGCGTGGCTTGCTCGACCCGGTTCTTGATCCGGGTGTACGCGGCGTCGTCGATCGGGCTGGGCACGGCGACGTACAGCCCGCCGCCGGGGACGACGTTCTGGGCGACGGCCGGCCCGGCGACGAGGAACAGCGCGGCCAGCGCGGTCCCCGAACGGCGAGCGGAGCGGGACACGACAGCCATCGGTGACAGGTCCTTCCTTGCTGGCGCGGACGGCCGGACGGAAGTGGCGGCCCCACTCGCATTATAAGCCGGCCGCGAAACCCGGGCAAAAGCCTTCCCCCGGGACCGCGGCCGTCCTGGCCGCTCGTGCTCCGCGCGTCGGGAGCCTGTGCCGACACGGAAGCGCCCCGACGTGCGGAGCAAGAGCGGCCGGGACGGCCGCGGTCCCAGGGGCGGCGGAAACCCGAGCAATGCGTCCCCTGTTCTGGGTTCGCCCACTGCTGCGATCCCTTGAACCCGTCGAACCGCACCGCGCGAGGTGAGTTGATCGCGCTCGAACCGGCGTGGCCGACGCAAACGGGTCCCCGACCGGCGTTCGTTGGTCGGGTGGTGCGGACGGCGCCGGGGTCGTTTGGGTGCCGAAGGGCGTTAACGGGCTTTGGGACCGTTGAAGGATGGCCAAAGCTGACGTAAGCTAAAGGAGGAGGGTAAACTGGGCAATTTGGCAAGGGCTGGGTGAGAGGCGGCACGGGATTCGCACCCTCGCCCAAGTATCGCAGGAGTCTTCCCCCGGTCGGATTCGGGGGTTCAAGGAGTGGGGTGCCGGCCTTCGCACGGAGGGCGACGGGGGCGGCGCGGGGTGACATCATGCGAAGGGTCGTTGTCACCGGGGTCGGCGTCGTGGCCCCGAACGGGGTCGGCAAGGGGCCGTTCTGGTCGGCCTGCGTGGACGGCAAGAGCGGGATCGGGCCGATCCGCGCCTTCGACGCCTCCAACCATCCGATCCGGGTGGCCGGCGAGGTCTCCGACTTCGACCCGACCCCGTGGCTGCCCGAGTCCTGCCGCAAGCACGTCAAGACGATGGGCCGGGCGGCGAAGTTCGGCGTCGGGGCAGCGGGGCTGGCCGTCCACGACAGCGGGCTGGTCGTCGCCGACGAGGACCCGGAGCGGCTGGGCGTGGTGATGGGCACCGGCCTGGTCCCGGTGGACCTCGGCGAACTGGCCCCGATGCTCGCCCGCGCGGTCCAGGACGACGGCGGGTTCGACCCGACCCAGCTGCCGTGCGAGGGGAGCAACCCGCTCTTCCCGCTGTGGCTACTCAAGCACCTGCCGAACATGGTGGCGGCCCATA
Source organism: Fimbriiglobus sp. (assembly GCA_035699305.1). Lineage (GTDB taxonomy): Bacteria > Planctomycetota > Planctomycetia > Gemmatales > Gemmataceae > DASSAT01. The sequence goes on from DASSAT010000688.1 coordinate 6,083, forward strand.
TCTCGATGGCGGTCAACGCGCAGGGGCCGAACAACACCGTGGTGACGGCGTGCGTGGCCGGCACGCAGGCGGTCGGCGAGGCGTTCCGCATGGTCGCCCGCGACGAGGCCGACGTGATGCTCGCCGGCGGCGCCGATAGCCGCATCGACCCGCTCTTGATGCTCGCCTACGCGGCCCTGGGCACGCTCAGCGGCGGCGACCGCCCGCCGGAGGAACTGTCGCGGCCGTTCGACCGGCTGCGGGACGGGTTCGTCATTAGCGAGGGGTCGGCGGTGCTGGTGCTGGAGGAGTACGAGCGGGCGAAGGCGCGCGGGGCCACGGTCTACGCCGAGGTGCTCGGGTTCGGCAGCAGTTTCGACGCCTACTCCGTGACCAAGCCGGACCCGCAGGGCCGCGGCGGCGCGCGGGCGATCCAGTCGGCGCTGACCGAGGCCAAGGTGGACCATCGCGACGTCGGCTACATCAACGCCCACGGCACCAGCACCCGGCTCAACGACGCGATGGAGACAGCGGTGGTCAAGCGGGTGTTCGGCGACGACGCCCGGCGGGTGAAGATGTCGTCGATCAAGTCGATGATCGGCCACTCGATCGGGGCGGCCGGGGCGATCGAGGCGGCGGCCCTGGCGATGAGCCTGGACCAGCAGGTGTACCCGCCGACGATCAACCTGACGCACCCCGACCCGGCGTGCGACCTGGACTATATTCCCAACGAGGCCCGCGAGGGCCGGGTGCGCTACGGCCTCTCGACCAGTTTCGGCTTCGGCGGTCAGAACGGCGCCCTGGTGATGGCCGCGGTGTGAATCCCTGGGACCGCGGCCGTCCC
>DASSAT010000689.1:0-5435 GCA_035699305.1 Fimbriiglobus sp.
CGACCGGCCGGTCGGGGATGTCGTGCGGCGGCTGGGCGGTCGTCCCGGCGAACGGCGACTCCGGGCCGCGGCCGCGCCAGATGAGGATGTTGCGGTACTGCACCCCGGGGTGGAACTCGATCGCGCCGCCGGCGATCTCCTGGCCGCCCAGCCCGGCCTGGAGGGCGTGGACGAGTTCCTTCCCGTCGTCGCTGGAGATGTGCCCGGCGGTGAAGTCCCGCATGTGGCCGTCGGGGGCGAACACCAGGTTGCAGCGGATCGCCCAGTCGTGCGGCCCGAGCTTGAGGCCCATCGCGGCGGTTTCCAGCGGAGCGCGGCCGGTGTAGACCGCCAGCGGGTCGTAGCCGAAGAGCGACAGTGTGGCGACGTCCGAGGCGGGGGTCAGCGACGGCGGGACGTTGTTGGCCCGGCCGACGACGCCGGCGCGGGCGACGTGGTCCATGTTCGGCAGCTTCGCGGCCTGGAGGGGGGTGTGGCCGCCGAGGGATGCGACCGGCTCGTCGGCGCAGCCGTCCGGGATGACGATCGCGTACTTCATGCGAGTCATTGTAGCGCGCCGGGATGCGAGGCGTGAGTGCCGCGATCGGCGGACGCCTCGCGGCGAACCGGATACATTGCCTCCACCCACCGCACGGAGCCGCCGCCATGACCGTCGCCTGGCGCGGGGTCTACCCCGCCGTCTGCACCCAGTTCCACCCCGACCAGTCGCTCGACATCGCCGGGACGCTCGCCCACATTGAGGCGTTGCTCGCCGCCGGGGTGCACGGCCTCGTCGTGCTCGGCACCGTCGGCGAGAACTGCTCGCTGGAGCCGCCCGAGAAGCGCGAGGTCATAAAAGCGACCGTCGAGCACGTCCGCAAGCGCGTCCCGGTACTCGTCGGCGTGGCCGAGTACACCACCGCGCTGGCGTGTCGGACGGCGGCGGACGCAGCGAAGCTCGGGGCCGACGGGCTGATGGTGCTGCCGGCCATGGTCTACAAGTCCGACCCGCGCGAGACGATGGCCCACTTCCGCACCGTCGCCCGCGCCACCGACCTGCCGGTCATGGTCTACAACAACCCGCCGACCTACGGCGTCGATATCACCCCCGAGATGTTCGCCGACCTGGCCGACGAGCCGCGGCTGGCGTGCGTCAAGGAGTCGTCGGACGACCCGCGGCGGATCACCGACATCAAGATTCAATGCGGCGACCGGTACGTCCTCTTCAGCGGCGTGGATGATCTCGTTCTGGAGAGCATCCTGCTCGGGGCGGTCGGGTGGGTGAGCGGGCTGGTGAACGCCTTCCCGGCGGAGAACCGGCTGCTGTGGGACCTGGCCCTGGCGGGGAGGTGGGCGGAGGCGCTGGAAGTGTATCGCTGGTACACGCCGCTGCTGCACCTGGACACGCACCCGAAGCTGGTGCAGTACATCAAGCTGGCCGCGGCCGAGTGCGGCTACGGCCGGGAGACGACCCGCGCCCCCCGGCTGCCGCTGGTCGGCGAAGAGCGCGAGGCGACCCTGGCCCTGATCCGCAAGGCGATCCAGACGCGGCCGGGGAAGAAGTAAAGCAGTTCTAACCACAGAGTCACAGAGGACACAGAGAAGACAGGAAGAGAGTTCTTTAAAACCCGGTTTGATTTCTTCTCTGTGTCCTCTGTGACTCTGTGGTGAAATCTCTTCTGACATGGCCCACCGCATCCACGTCATCGACTCGCACACCGGCGGGGAGCCGACCCGGGTGGTCGTTGCCGGCGGCCCGGACCTGGGGCCGGGAACCATCGCAGAACGCGCCCGCCTCTTCCGCGAGCGGTTCGACCCCTTTCGCTCCGCGGTCGTCAACGAGCCGCGCGGCTCCGATGTGCTGGTCGGCGCCTTGTTGTGCGAGCCGTCCGACCCGGCCGCCGCGTGCGGGGTGATCTTCTTCAACAACGTCGGCGTCCTGGGCATGTGCGGCCACGGCACCATCGGCCTGGTGGCGACGCTCGCCCACCTCGGCAAGATCGGTCCCGGCGCCCACCGCATCGAAACACCCGTCGGCGACGTGACCGCCACGCTGCACCCCGACGGCCGCGTGAGCGTGCAGAACGTCCCGAGCTACCGCCACGCCGCGGGCGTCGCCGTCGAGGTCGAGGGATACAGCCGCGTGACCGGCGACGTGGCCTGGGGCGGGAACTGGTTCTTCCTGGTCGGCGACCACCGCGAAAAGCTGGAGCTAGCGAACGTCGAACGGTTGACCGACCTGACCTGGCGCATCCGACAGGCGCTGGTGGCGAACGGCATCACCGGCGCCGGCGGCGGGGTGATCGACCACATCGAGCTGTTCGGCCCGCCGGGCGACCCGGCCAACCACGCGCGGAACTTCGTGCTCTGCCCCGGCAAGGCGTATGACCGCTCGCCGTGCGGTACCGGCACCAGCGCCAAGCTGGCGTGTCTCGCCGCCGACGGCAAACTCCGCCCCGGCGAGGCGTGGCGGCAGGAGGGCATCCTGGGGAGCGTCTTCGAGGGGCGCTACGAGCCGGCGGCCGACGGGAAGGTGGTGCCGACGGTCACGGGACGGGCGTGGGTGACGGCCGAGGCGACGCTGATCTTGCAGGACGACGACCCGCTCCGGGACGGGATTCGGGGGTGAACCGTGGCGAGCGTGATCCCGATCGCGAAGGCGATTTACATCTGCGACGAACTCGTCCCCGACCCGGCGAGGAACAAGCTGCTCATCGTCGGAGCCTGCAACGCGGTCCGGCTGCCGGCGGACGCCTCGTTCCCGTACACCCTGGGAAAGCTCTGTGTGTTCGCCCAGTTGGTCAGCGGCGTCGGGCAGGTGGCGATGCGCCTGGACATCGTTCGGGCCGTGACCCGCGACGTGATCTACTCCTCCGGCCCCCGCCACCTGAGTTTCCCGGGCCGACACACCACCCTCACATTTTCCCTCCGGCTCCGACAGTTCGTGTTCCCGGCACCCGGAGGGTACTGGGTAGAATTGTTCTGTCAGGACCAGTTCCTGGACGATCGGTTGATCCATGTCCTCGTCTGAGACGAGGGGTGAGAGATGACCCCCGATTACTCGAAGCACATGAACCCCGAGACATTCAACACCGACCCGGTGTACATCTTCGACCTGGAGTTCGTCCCCTGCCCGCCGGGGACGCCAGCCGCCCCGCGACCGCCGGACCGTCCTCGGGTGGCGCCTGACCCGGACGAGCCCCTACCTGAACCGATCCTGTACATCTTCGAGGACAGGCCCCAGCCCCCGCCGTCAGAGTGACCCCGCCAGCAACTCGATCGGGTGCAGCGCCCTTCGCCCGGTCAGGTCCTTGATCTGGTGGCGGCAACTCGTCCCCGTTGCGATCACCGTCGCGTCGGGGTCGGCCGTCAGCGCGGGGACCAACTCCAGGTTGGCGATCGCCACGCTCAGGTCGTAGTGCCCCTTCTCGTAGCCGAACGCGCCGGCCATCCCGCAGCAGCCCGCGTCCAGCACCGTCACGTCCGCCCCGGTCAGCCGCAGGGCGTCCGCCGACCCGTCCGGGCCGACCAGCGCCCGCTGGTGGCAGTGCGGGTGCAAGAGCACCTTCCCCGACCGCCGCGGCACGTCCAGTGACAGCCCGTTGTCGCGAACCCGCCGGGCGACCCACGATTCAGCCAGTTCCGCGACCTCCGCCACCGCCTTCGCCTCCGGGCCGGGGACCAACTCCGGCCACTCGTCGGCCAGCGTCAGGATGCAGCTCGGCTCCAGCCCGAGGATCGGCACCCCCGCGGCGGCGGCCGTCGCCAGCTTTGCGACCCCCTTGCGGGCCATGTCGCGGGCCTCGGTCAGGAACCCCTTACTAATCATCGCCCGGCCGCAGCAGACGCCGGCCAGTTCGACCTCGCAGCCGGCCCGCTCCAGCACCTCGACTGCGGCGCGGCCGATGTGTGGCTCCTGGAACGTGGTGAAGCAGTCGTCGAGCAGCAGGACTTTCGTTCCGCGCTCCGCGTTCCGCGATCCGCGTTCGGAGAACCATCGCCGCAGGTGGTCGCGGTGCAACTCCGGCAGGCTGCGGCGGCGGTCGATGCCGGCTAGCGCCTCCAGCAGCCCCCGGGTGAACCGCCGACGGGCCAGCCAGTTCGTTAGCCGCGCCCACCGCGCCCCGAGCGGGCTGAGTTCGTCGATGTTCTTCACCAGCAGGTGCCCCAGCGGCCGCGGCCGGCGGGCGTAGTACGCTTGCAGGTACTCGGCCTTGAGCTTCGCCAGGTCCACGTTCGACGGGCACTCGGCCTTGCACGCCTTGCACGACAGGCACAGGTCCATCACGTCGTACACCCACCGCTCCGCGATGGGGTTCTTTTCTCCTCTTCTCCCCCTCTCCTCTTCTCCCCCTCTTCCGTCCCCGACCATTGCCAGCCGCAAGGCGTTCGCCCGCGCGCGCGTCGTATCGCGCTCCTCCCGGGTCGCGCGATACGACGGGCACATCGCCCCGCCCTGCGTCTTGCGGCAGGCGCCGTTGCCGTTGCACAGCTCGACGCTCTTGAAGAACCCGCCCTGCGCCGAGTAGTCGAACACCGTCGGCGGGTCCGGCACCGTCAGCCCAGGCGGCACGCGCAGGCTCTCGTCCATCGCCGGGCCGTCCACCACTTTGCCGGGGTTGAGCACGTTGTCCGGGTCGAAGGCCCGCTTCACTCGACGGAATGCTTCGTAGACGACCGGGCCGAACATCTTCCGGTTCCACTCGCTGCGCACCATTCCGTCGCCGTGCTCGCCGCTCAAGGAGCCGTTGAACGCCAGTACCAGATCGGTGACATCTTCCGCGATCGCGCGCATGGATTGCACGTCGGCCGGGTCGTGCAGGTTCAACAGCGGCCGGATGTGCAGGCAGCCGACCGACGCGTGGCCGTAAAAGGATCCGTCGGTGCCGTGCCGGTGCAACAGGTCGCGGAACCGAGCGGCGAACTCCGGCATCCGCTCCGGGGCGACCGCACAGTCCTCGACGAACGTGACCGGCTTGCGATCCCCCGGCAGACCATATAAGAGGGGCATCGACGCGCGCCGCAGGTCCCACAACGGGTCGCGCAACGCCGGGTCCACGGCCGCGACCGCCACGGTCATCCCCGGGACGCCTTGCAGCCGGCGGGACAGCTTCTCGACCTGATGCGACACTTCGGCCTCGGTGTCGCCGCTGAACTCGACCATCAAGAGCGCCGCCGGCCGGCCCTGGATCGCGGCCATGTGTCGCCGCAGCGACCGCTGCTCCCTCGCCAGGTCGATCAGCATCCGGTCGAGTACCTCGACCGCCGACGGGCCGTGCTCCAGGCAGACGGCGACCGCGTCCAGCGCCGCCTGCAACGTCTCGAAGTGCGGCACCAAGAGGCCGCGGGACTTCGGCCGCGGGACCAGCGCCAGCTCCGCTTCGCTGAGGACGGCGAGCGTGCCCTCGCTGCCGACCAGCAGCGGGGCAAGAGAAGCAGGGGCAAGGGGCAAGGGG
>DASSAT010000690.1:0-4776 GCA_035699305.1 Fimbriiglobus sp.
GCCTGCCGGCCTGGGTCCGCACCTACCCCCGGGTCCATCGCTGGGTCCAAGCGAAACTGGTCCTCACCGCCTGCAAACGCAACCTCGCCGCAACGACTTGCGTCACGTGATGCAATAAGCTGGAACGCTCGGGGTTCGCCGAAGCCGGCTCAGGTCAGTAGCGGTCGCCGCCGCTGTCGCCGTAGCCGCCGCCTCCACCGCCGCCATACCCTCCGCCGCCACCGTAGCCGCCCCGGCCGCCACCGTAGCCGCCCCGGCGGGCGCCGCCGCCGGCGCCGCCGGCCTCGCGGGGCTTGGCGATGTTGACCGTCAGCGGCCGGCCGTTGAACGGCGAGTTGTTCAGGGCGTCGATGGCGGCCTGGGCCTCCGCCTCGCTGCCCATCTCGACGAAGCCGAAGCCACGCGAGCGACCGGTCTCCCGGTCGGTGATGACCTGGGACTTCCCGACCGCGCCGTACTGGGCGAACAGCTGGTAGAGGTCGTCCGAAGTGGTCTGCCAGGGGAGATTGCCAACGTAGATGTTCGTAGCCATAGCGCGGGCCGAGTCCAACCCCTACCACGTGCCGACGGACCGTCCGAGCCCCGCCGAACAGACGGACGGGTGACCACCCCGAGACAGGCCGGGCGACGCGGCTCGCCCTGTGGGGAGCGGGCGAGTGGCCCAATGATATTGAGGAGTCAAGGGCAGGCCAAGCGATTTCCGGAAAAAATGTCCGATAAATTGAGGCAACGCAAAAATCAAAACGCAAAACGCAAAAAAGGAAGCCCAGTTACCCACCCTGTCTTCACTTTTTGCGTTTTGCATTTTGATTTTTGCGTTCGTCCCTACCCGACTACGGCGAGAACGTCGTCCTCGGTCATGACCAGGTACTCCTTGCCGTCCACGTTGACCTCGTTGCCGGCGTAACTGGTGAAGAGCACTCGGTCGCCGACCTTGACCTGGAAGGCGGCCCGCTTGCCGCTCTCCAGTTGCTTGCCGTCGCCGACGGCCAGCACCTTGCCCTGCTTGGGCTTCTCCTTGGCGGTGTCCGGCAGGATGATCCCGCCGGCCGTCTTGTCGTCCGCCTCCAACCGCTCGACCACGATCTTGTCGTTCAGCGGGATGATCGTCATCGCGTCGCGTCTCCGTAGGGGTTCGTTTTCCTCCCTCCCCCTTGAAGTGGGAGGGCCGGGGTGGGGGTGAAGGCCGGACACACCAAGCGACCCCCCACCCTAACCCTCCCCCCTCCCAGGGGGAGGGAACCAGAGCGGGTCACGGCCCGGCCGGCTCGGCGGGGGGTTCGCCGTAGGCCCGCACCAGCGCGCGGGCCAGGGTGTGCAGCACGATGTTCTTGTTCACCGGCTTCGGGATGACGCTGAACACCTGGGCCGCAAACGCCTGCCGGATCAGCTCCCGGGTGGCGTCCGCCGTCACCAGGATCGCCGGCAGCAGGTCGTTCAGGAGCCGCACCTGCTCGAGCGCCTCCAGCCCGGTCATCCGCGGCATGTGCATGTCGAAGAAGACCAGGTGGACCAGCTCGACCCGGACGATGTCGATCGCCTCCTCGCCGCACGACGCCTGCAAGGTCTGGAACCCGCGGCCGGCCAAAAGCCCGGCCAGTGCTTCCCGGGACCCGCGGTCGTCGTCGGTGATGAGGATCGAGTACGCCCGGCCGGGTTCGACCGGGGCGTCGGTTCGCGCTTCCGCAACCATCCGCTCACCTCCCCGGGGCGTTCCACAGGCTGGCCCCGCGGACAGATCCAGGACGGCACGGACCCGAAGTCCCTCGTGGACAGAACATCTGGACGCCCTCCCCTGCAAACAGGGTGCCGCCCCCGCTGGCAAGATAGTCTAGCCTATTCTACCCGTTGGATCGCAACCGGTTAAGGCCGGCCACGGGGTCGGAGAAAGGGTGCCAGAGACGGGGCTGCCTGTCAAGCCGGCCGGGGGCGGGTGTCAAGGTGGCAGGGATACTTCCCTGGGACCGCGGCCGTCTCGGCCGCTCTTGCTACCCGAGTCGCTGCGCTGAACGTCGCCCCAGGTTCCCGACTTGTGCAGCAAGAGCGGCCGAGACGGCCGCGGTCCCAGGGATTCACTTCCCCAGCCGGGCTGGGTCCCAGTCGGCGTCGGTCGTGCCGGCTGGCACCTTGAAGTGGGTGAAGCTGTAGTACTCGACCTCGCGGCCGTTCATGTCTTTGGTGACGACCACCACCGGCAGCAGGTGCGACGGCGAGTCCGGCTTGGGGTCGAAGAACACTTGCCGCGTCCCGCCGCCCAGGATCACCGTGCTGCCGCCGTTGTTCGTGCGGACCTCCACCCCCTCCAGCGGGTACGGGTACTCGGGCCGCTTCACCAGGCCCAGCGCCTTGACGCCGCAGCCGCCCTTCATGCCCTGTGACGCGAGCGCTTCTTGCAAGCCCGTGATCGTGCGGCCCAGCCCGGCCTCGGTGATGCGGTAGCGGCTCTTGGCCGTCGCCCGGCTATCGGTGGGGTCCAGGCTGGTCTTGAACCCGGCCCCGACGATGCGGTTGTCCCCCTTGCCGGTGATGAGGTGGATCCGGTCGTCGAACTGCCCCTGGACGTACATCACCTCGCGGCCCTGGCCGGCCTCGCTGAGCGTCTTCATATAGACGCTCAGCGGCTTCTGGCGGAACCGGTACTCGACCTCGTCCTTCGGCAGCTGCTTGCCCTTGACCACTTCCTGCTTGACCAGCCGGCACGCGAAGTCGGGCACCTCGGCGTAGCGGCGGGCGGAGGCGTCCACCAGCTTGCGGACGGCGGCCGCCGAGTCGTTCGCCTCGGGGACGGGCGCCGCCGGCTCGGGTGCCTTCGTGGTGTCGGCGGCCGGTGCCTGGTGGTCCTCGCGGCGCTGCTCGCGCCGGTCCTTGCGCTCCTCGCGGCGCTGCTCGCGCTTCTTGCGGTCGGCGTCCGCCTCCGGGTCGGCGACACCCCCGGCCTGGATGACCGGCGAGTCGGGGACGGTCGGCGGCACGCCGGGCGGCGGCTCCGTGATTGTCAGCGGGGTGGGCCGGCCATCGGGCATCGGCGGGATGATCCCGCTGAGGGTGTCCGTCCGCGGCGGCGCCACGGGCGGCTCGGCCGGCGGCTGCGGCGGCGGGGTGGGCGGGACGGGGGCGGCGACCGGCTCCCGGGCCAGCTCCCGCGCCGGCTGCGGCCGCAGGTCGCGGGCCACGTCGCGGCGGGCGTGGCTGCGGGTGCAGCCGCCAAAGAGGACAGCGATTGCGACGAGGGCGACGGGGCAAAGCGTCCGGCGGAAGTACATCGACGGCCTCCGTGCGCGGGCGAGTCCTGGCCCCCGTCGGAGCCGGACGGACCCGGGCACCATACCTCAGCGCGCGGCCGCAGGCAAGCCCACGACGCCGGTCGTCCCCGGGACCGCGGCCGTCCCGGCCGCTCTTGCTCCGCCGGTCGGGGGGCATCGGTGTCAGCGAACGCGCCGGACCCGTGTAACAAGAGCGGCCGGGACGGCCGCGGTCCCGGGTTCCCCCGCCCGCCGGCCGGGGTATACTGTGGGATGGTCCGCCACCTGCCAGCGCCCCGGAGTTTCACCGTGTCTCGCCGGCGTGCCTTCACCCTGATCGAACTGCTCGTCGTGATCGCCATCATCTCGGTCCTGATCGGCCTGCTGCTGCCGGCCGTGCAGAAGGTGCGGGCGGCGGCCGCCCGGACGGGCTGCCAGAATCAGTTGCACCAGATCGGCCTGGCCCTGCACAACTACCACGACGCCAAGGGAAGTTTCCCCCCGGGGTACAAGTACGACCCGTTCTGGATCCCGCCCTCGGCCGCGGGCAACCCCGTCGCCCCCCGGTCCTGGGACCGGCCGCCGGACGAGTTCTTCACATACCCCACCGACCCGGGCTGGGGGTGGGCAGCGTTCCTGCTGCCCTTCGTCGAGCAGGACGCCGTCTACCGGATGATCAACTTCGGGCAGCGGACCGGTAGCCTGGAGACCCAGGCGGTCACGGAAATCCCGGTGAAGGCTTACGTCTGCCCGGCCGACCGGGAGGCCGGGCGGTTCGAGATCCTCTCCTCGGTCAACACGCACGTCGCCTGGGCGCAGACCAACAGTTACGCCGCCTGCTACGGCGACCAGGGGTTCATGACCGCCGCCCCGGACAAGGGCAACGGCGTCTTCGGCCGCAACAGTGCCGTCAAGTTGACCGAGATCACCGACGGGACGAGCACGACAATGGCGGTCGGCGAACGGCCGGCGCTGTTCGCCAAGGCGCCGTGGATCGGGGCGATCACCCGGGGCGGGGTGCGGACGACGCCGGGGGCGCCGGTGTATGGGTCGTCGGCCCAGCCGGCCCCGGCGATGCCGATGGCGCGGATCGGCCGCAAGCACCTCAACGACCCGTGGTCGGAGCCGTATGACTTCTTCTCGCCGCACCCGGCGGTGATCCACTTCGCGTTCTGCGACGGGTCGGTGCGGGGGCTGACGTTCGCCACCCCGATCGGGGTGTTGCAGGCGATGGCCAGCCGCAACCTCGGCGAGGTCGTGGGGGAGTAGGCCATCCTGATCCGAGCCGCGACCGTCAGGGAGCGGTTGGGCGGATCCCTCCCTGACGGTCGCGGATCAGGGTTACGGCGACGTGGTAGCCAAAGTCTTGTAGGGTGGGCCGAGTCTTCGAGGCCCACCATCCCCCGACGGTGGGCCTCGAAGACTCGACCCACCCTACAAGACCAGAGCCGAAACATAGCACGGCCTTGACTTTGGGCGTGCCGGTGGCCCCGGTTGCGCGGGCTGTGCCCGGGTCGAGCGATCTGGCGGCTGG
>DASSAT010000691.1:0-6372 GCA_035699305.1 Fimbriiglobus sp.
GGCGGCGGCCGCTCTGGTCGGAACCATGCTCACCGCACCCCCCACCTTCGCCGACGAGGGGATGTGGCTGTTCAACGCCCCCCCGCTGTCCATCCTCAAGGAGCGCTACGGCTTCACCCCGGACCAGAGGTGGCTCGACCACGTCCGCCTCTCCAGCGTCCGCTTCAACAGCGGCGGGTCCGGCAGCTTCGTCTCCCCGGACGGGCTGGTCCTGACCAACCACCACGTCGGCGCCGACGACCTGCAGAAGCTCTCCACCCCGGAGAAGAACTACCTGCGCGACGGGTTCCACGCCCGCACCCGCGACCAGGAACTCAAGTGCAAGGGGCTGGAGCTGAACGTCCTTCAATCCATCAAGATCGTCACCGATGAGGTGAACGCCGCCGTCAAGCCGGACATGAAGCCGGCCGAGGCGTTCCAGGCCCGGCAGGCGAAGATCGCCGAGATCGAGAAGGCCAACGCCGACCCAGCGAAGAACATCCGGGCCGACGTGGTGACGCTCTACGCTGGCGGCCAGTACCACCTGTACGTCTTCAAGAAGTACACCGATATCCGCATCGTCTTTGCCCCGGAGAAGGCCATCGCCTTCTTCGGCGGCGACCCGGACAACTTCGAGTACCCGCGCTACGACCTGGATATCTGCTTCATGCGGGTCTACGAGGACGATAAGCCGATCCAGTCCAAGCACTACCTCAAGTGGTCGCCCAACGGGTCCCGGGCGGACGAGCTGATCTTCGTCTCCGGCCACCCGGGGCGGACCAACCGGCAGAACACGATGGCCGAGCTGAAGTACCTGCGCGACACCGGCTTCCCGGCCCTGATGGCGCGGCTGTACCGACTGGAGGTGCTGATCGGCGCCTGGGTCGAGCGGAGCGCAGCCAACCAGCAGAGGGGGGAGGACGAGCTGTTCGGCATCCAGAATAGCCGCAAGGCCCGCAAGGGCGGGCTAGCCGGGCTGCTCGACCCGAGCGTCATGGGCCGCAAGGCTGCCGAGCAGAAGCGGCTGCGCGACTTCATTGCTAAGGCCGACGCCCCCTGGAAGGCGGAGGCGGCCAAGGCGTTCGAGGTCATCGCCGAGGCCGAGAAGGTGCGGGCGAAGCTCGCCACCGACGTGACCATGTACGAGAACGGGGCCGGGTTCAACAGCCACCTGTTCGGCATCGCGCGCACCCTGGTCCGCGCGGCGGAGGAGAAGACCAAGCCGGCCGGCGAGCGGCTGCGCGAGTTCGCCGACGCCCGGCTACCGTCGCTGGAGTTCCAGCTGTTCGCCGACGAGCCGATCTACGACGACTTCGAGACGCTCAAGCTCGGCGACTCGCTGACCGCTTTGGCGACCACCTACGGGGCCGACAACGAGCTGGTGAAGAAGGTACTGGCCGGCAAGTCGCCGCGGGAGCGAGCGTATGAGCTGGTGAGCGGCACCAAGATCAAGGACGTGGACTTCCGCAAGAAGCTCTACGAGGGCGGCCAGGCGGCGATCGACGCGGCCAACGACCCGATGATCGCGCTGGTCAAGCTGGTGGACCCGAAGGCGCGGGCGGTCCGCAAGGAGTACGAGACGAAGGTGGAGGAGCCGAAGCGGCAGGCGTACGCGGCGCTGGCCAAGGCGCGGTACGCGCTGGACGGCACCAACACCTACCCGGACGCGACGTTCACCCTGCGGCTGGCGTTCGGCACGGTCAAGGGCTACCAGGAGCAGGGCCAGACGGTGCCGCCGTACACCACCTTCGCCGGGCTGTACGAGCGGAGCAAGGAGCAGGGCAACCGGTATCCGTTCGAGCTGCCGCCGCGGTGGGAGCAGAAGCGGAGCAGCCTGGACCTGTCCACGCCGCTGAACTTCGTCAGCACCGCCGACATCATTGGCGGCAACTCCGGCAGCCCGGTGATTAACAAGAACGCCGAGGTGGTCGGGCTGATCTTCGACGGCAACATCCAGTCGCTGGTGCTGGACTTCATCTACACCCAGGAGCAGGCGCGGGCGGTGTCGGTGGACAGCCGGGCGATCGTCGAGGGGCTGCGCAAGGTGTACGACGCGGGCGCGTTGGCCGACGAGTTGCAGGGGAAGAAGTGACGATCGGTTACTGATCCGTAGGTTGTCGAGGTTGTCGAGGAAGACTTGCCCACGCGCCGGTCTTCAGCCCGAAGGGCTAGGAGTCCTCAGCCCGGGCACCGCCCCGGGTTGGGACGTCCGAGGTGCCCCCAGCCCGAAGGGCTGGGACAGGTGGCGTGTCCCAGCCCTTCGGGCTGGAAGAACCACCGCCCCGTTCCCCAGGGCTGCGCCCCTGGGCTGAGGACTCCCGGCCCTTCGGGCTGAAGACGCGGTACACAACTCCGGCTACCGGCGGGTCAGTAGCCGCGAGGCGAAGCCGAGCGAGGCGGCTGGCACGCCGCTTGCAGCGATTCCCGCCGCACGGCGGGCGGATTCTCAACGGGCTTCGCTCGCTGACCGGGGCCGGCCGCTGAGGGGGCGGACGGCCCCGACTTTTCCGTCAACAACCCGGCCCGGGAGGTGTTACCTCCCGGGCCGCTCACTGCGCAGTCGGCTTCCCCTACCCGACGTACACGCCGCCCGGAATGGTGTCCAACTCGAACGTGGCCGACGCGGCGCCCGCGGCGAGGCCCACGCCGAGGTAGCCGGACACCCGGGATTTGGTCCCGACCACCAGGTCGGCCCGGTCGTCGCCGTCCAGGTCTTTTGCCGCTAGCCGTACTCCGTTGCGGTCGGACGGGTCGCCGCCGAAGAAGTTCGCCACCTGGGCGTCGGCCGCGACCTGGTCCAGGTTGCCGACCGGCCCGTCCGCCAGCACCCGGCTCCCGTCGAAGACCCGCACCCGCGGAGCGCCGCCCGGCCCGCCGCCGAAGACCAGGTCCGCGACGCCGTCGCCGGTGAAGTCGCCGGCCGTCACGAACGCCCCGTTGCGCAGCGCCGTCTCGAAGGCGAAGAAGTTGGCGACCGCCGCCGGGGCGCCGCCGCGGACCGAGTTGCCGTCCCAGAGGGTGACGCGCGGGCCGCCGCCGAACCCGGCCGACACGATCAGGTCGCCGACGCCGTCGCCTGTGATGTCGCCGAGCGCCGCCCGGGCGCCGCCGCGGAAGTTCGGATCGTCGATGCCGAAGAAGTCGGCCACCGGGGCGAAGTCGCCGCCGCGGAGGATTCGCACCCGTGGTCCGCCGCCCTCGTCCGGGGAGAGGACCAGGTCGGCGACGCCGTCCCCGGTCACGTCCCCGGCGGCGACATACACGCCACCGGCGAACCCCGGCTCGAACGCGAACGCCTCGAACACCACCGACCCGGTGGCGCCGTCGTACACCTTGACCAGCGGGGCGCCGCCCGGCCCGGCGGCGGTCGCGGTGTCGGCCACGCCGTCGCCGGTGAAGTCCGCGACCGCGGTGCGGACCCCGCCCTCGAAGCCCGGGAACGGCGCCAGCCGCGCCTGCTCCGTCAGGTCCGGGTTGAACACCTGCACCAGCCCGTCGGACCCGGCGTCCGTGCCGACTGCGAACTGACCGACCAGACCCCCATTCTTCTTCTCCTGCCCCGGCGGAGTCTTGGGGTGGCCGGGCGGCGGCGGTGGCGGTGGTGGTGGCGGCGGTGGCGGGGGTGGCGGTGGGGGTAGCGGAGGCGGCGGCGGGGGAGGAGGTGGGGGCAGGGTCGAGGCGAACTCGTCGTGGCCGATGTCGTAACCCGCCCCTTGCGGCCGGGGTTGGCCGTCGGCGTCCGTCGGCGGCGCACTGGTTGAAGTCCCCCGGTCGATCGCCGGGCTGCCGGACCGCAGGTGGTAGTCCCCGCCCGCCGGGTTGACGAACAGGTCCGTCGGCGTCGCCACCAGCGAGTTCGCGTCTAGCCCGGTCGCCGCGCGCCACCCGGCCAGCGACAGCACGCTGTCCCCGTCGTCCAGGGTGAATCGGTCCATCACCACGTTGTAGTCGCTGACCAGGCCCGGCAGGCTGTCCGGGGCGACGGTCATGCTCCCGCGGAACGAGTGGTAACTGTACAGGACGTTGTTGCGGACCGTGTTGCCGGTGCTGCCGTCGCGGATATTCAACGCCCACCGCCCGTCGGCCGCCATCAGCACCGTGTTGTTGACCACCAGGTTGCCGGTCGAGCCGCCCCCGCCGTCGATGCGGAACAGGGTGATGCCGCCAGCGTGGGTGGCGGTGATCAGGTTGTTGCGGAAGACCGAGTCCTGCACCCCGTCGGCGTTGATCGACGACCCGCCGCCGCGGCCGTTGTCGGTCAGGACGTTGCCCTCGACCAGGGCGCCGGAGATGACCCCGTCCCCGCCCATGCTGGCGTCCCCGTTCATGTGGACGCCGCAGCCGGTGTTGCCCCACGAGCTGTTGTTGCGGATGATCGGCCGGTCGCCACTGTTGGATACGTAGATGCCGTGTTGCTGCTGGGATCGACTGGTCACGTTGTTCTCGATCACCACGTCGTCGGTGAACCCGGTGAAGATGCCCCAGACCCCGTTGTTGTCCGCGGTGTTGCCGCGAATGATGACGTGGTCGTTGAGGACCGAGCGGATGCCGGCCCGCGGCTGGTTGACGACGGTGAACCCCTCGATCGTGACCCAGCTGGCGCCTTCGAGGTTGATGCCGTCGGCGGTGCGCGGGTTGGGGCTGACGACGCGGGCGCCCGGGTCGGCGTGGAAGGTGATCGGGGCGGTGCCGGTGCCGTCGGTCCACAGGTCGAAGCCGGCGTAGTCGCCGGCCCGGACGACGACGGTATCGCCGGCGGCGACCCGGCCGGCAGCGTATTGCAAGGTCTGCCAGGGGGCGTCCGCCGACCCGGCGGCGGCGTTGGACCCGCCGGGCGCGATGGTGAAGACCGCGGGCGCGAACCGTCCCTCAAGCCCCTCGAACCGGGGGCGGAAGCGTGGCGTGCGCAAGTGTCGAATCCTTCAAAAAACCCGGGCGACGTGACAGCGGACGGAGGGCGAACCGGCGCCGCCTCCTGGCGCGACGGACGGGACGGCGCGGTTGGAAGTAAAAAACCTTAGGGCGTGCCCCGCGGGGAAGCAATGGCAGCCGAGACAGAAAATCCCTACAACCCGCACAGCCTCACACCGGGCCTGGAGGACTCAGCCCCGGGCCGAAGCGCTGGCGCGTTCAGGAGGAGATGATGATCGGCTTCAGTCTGCTCGGCGGCTCGCTGCTGATGGCGCTGGCGGCCGACGCCCCGCTCGTCGCGCGGGACCGGGTCCAGCTCCGGCTCGCGGGAGCGGAGGCGATCGTGACTGCCGCCAAGGCGAAGGCGGCCACGATGAAGCTCCGGGTGAACATCGCGGTCGTGGACGACGGCGGGCACCTGCTGGCGTTCGCCCGGATGGACGGCGCCCGGCCGGCCAGCGGCTACACCGCGCTGACCAAGGCGGCGACCGCGGCCACGTTCCGCCAGGCGACCGGCCCGCTGCCGCCGAAGGGGGAGCCGGACGTGCTGTTGAACCTGAGTCTGCAAGCGGCGGCCGCGGCCGGCGGCGGCAAGCTGACGACCCTCAAGGGCGGGGTGCCGGTGGTGATCGCCGGCCAGGTGGTCGGCGCGGTCGGCGTCGGCGGTGGCACCGGCGAGCAGGACGCGGAGGTGGCGACGGCCGGCATCCGGGCGCTGCTGGAGGCGCTGGCGAAGCGACCATGAACCAGTTCGTCCTGCCGCTGACTATCCTGTCCGTCGCGGTCGCCGTGGGGGTCGTGACGGGCGTCGTCGGCCGGCGCCGGGAGCGCCGGCGGACCGCCGCGCTGGCGGACGCCGCCGACGGGCTGGGGTTCGAGTTCCACCCGGACGGCGATCCGGTCCTGACCGACCGGCTGGCGCGGTTTCACCTCTTCTCGCAGGGGCACTCCTCTCGGCTCTGGAACGTCCTCCGCGGGCGGACCCGCGACCTGGATGTGGCGGTGTTCGACTATCGGTACACCGTCGGCCGGGGCAAGAACCGGCGCACGTACAGCACGACGGTAGCCTGCTTCCGAGCCGACGACCTCGACCTGCCGGCGTTCGTGCTGCGGCCGGAGGGGTTCTGGAGCCGGCTCGGGGTGTCGCTGCTCGGCCGGCAGGACATCAACTTCGGCACGCACCCGGCGTTCTCGAAGGCGTACCTGCTGCGCGGCCCGGACGAGGCGGCGGTGCGCGAGGTGTTCGGCGAGCCGGTGTTGGCGTACTTCGAGGGCCAGCCCAGGGTGAGCGTCGAGGCGGCGGGGGGCACGCTGCTGTACTACCGGCACGCCAGCCGGGTCGAGCCGGCCGACGCGCGCGCGTTCCTGACCGACGGGTTCGCGGTGCTGGGGCTGTTCCGCGAGCCGCCGCCGACCTCGTAGTAGAGCGTCCAGTTGCGCCTCATCCGAGCCGCGACCGTCAGGGAGCGGTTGGCGCGGACC
>DASSAT010000692.1:0-3084 GCA_035699305.1 Fimbriiglobus sp.
GCCCGCCCCGAGCGACGGCGTCAGGTTGGCGTAGGGGAACCCGTGCAATCTTCAACACCCGCTCCCGCGCCAACTTCGCGGCGGCGTCCGGGGCTTCGTGGCAGGTATACAGTTCGACCGTTACCCACCCGTCGTAGTCCACGTCTTTGAGTGCCTTCAATGTGCTGCCGAAGTCGATCGCCCCTTCGCCGGGGATCAGGTGGTGGTGGACCCGCGTCGCGGCAATGTCCTCCAGGTGGACGTGGCGGATGTGCTCCCTGAGCTTGTGGACCGTCGGGGCCGGCTCGTCCTTGACGCAGTAGAAGTGGCCGATGTCGAAGTTCAGCCCGAGCATCGGCGACCGTATCTTCGTGGCAAACTCCAGGTACTGATCGGCCGTCTCGATCAGCAGGTCCGGCTCGGGTTCGACGAGCAGCATGACGCCTTCCTTCTCGGCGTGCTCGACGACCGGCTTGAGCATCTCCACGAACAGCTTCAAGCAGTCGCCCCACCTGCGACCCTCCAGGGGGCCGCCCGGCTCGGTGGTGATGCACTTCGCCCCAAGCTCCTTCGCCAGCGTCAGCGCCCGCATCGTGTGGTCGATGCGGACCTGCCGGTAGTGCGGGTCCGGCTCGATCCAGGACGGGTGCCAGTACTTCTGCCGGCGGTCGTTGACCGCGTGCATCATGAACGCATTCACATTCGAGATGCGCAGGTCGTTCGCGGCCAGGGCGTCGCGGATCGCTCGCTTGTGCTCGGGGAGCAGGTACGCCGGCCAGGCGTGCGGCACGTCGGCCATGACCTCGACGCCGCGGTAGCCGATGGCGGCCAGTCGGTGGACCGCCTCGGCGAAGGAGTAGTTCAGGTAGGCGTTGGTGCTGAACGCGAGTTGCATAGTAACGATCCACAGATTGCGCAGATTACGCAGATCAGATTTGAAATCTGTGTCATCTGCGGAATCTGCGGATCAACTCAGGTATGCCTCGAACATCTCGAACTGCCGGCCGAAGTCGTGCTCGGGGACGCCGAGCGGGCTTTTGAAGAACACCGCCAGGTCGCGCAGCACGCCCGCTTCGCCCCGCCGGTTGGCCAGTAGGGTCAGCCGCGCCAGGTCGATCACCAGCGGGGCCGCCAGGACCGAGTCGCACCCTTGCCAAGTGAATTGCAGCGTCATCTTCGTCCCGAGGAACCCCTCGAAGTGGACGTGGTCCCACGCCGTCTTCCAGTCGTCCAGCGACTCGACGTACTCAATCGACACCACCGACTGCGGCCGGTAGCCGAGCAGTTCCGCCAAGAGCGCGTCCTTGGTCCTCACCTTGGACGCCTTGTTCTGCGGGTCGGCCAGCACCAGCCCATCGCGGTTGCCGAGGATGTTGTGCCCGACCCAACTCAGGATCCGCAGGTTGCGCTTGGCGAACATCGGCGCCAGGGCCGACTTCAGCAGCGTCTCGCCGGTCTTGAGATCCTGGCCGGCGTGCGGCACCGTCCGCTTGCGGGCCAGCTCCTCCAGGGCCGGGACGCCCGCCCCGAGCGACGGCGTCAGGTTGGCGTAGGGGAACCCGGCGTCCAGCGCGGCGTAGGCGTACAGCCCGCTGGTCGGCAGCACGGCGGGGGCCGAGCGGTCCAGGGCCGCTTCCAGCGCGGCAAGCGTCCGGTGCTCGTCGCCCGGCTCGAACGGCGGCTCGGTGGAGGCGACGTTGACCACGACCAGCTGGTCGAGCCGGTGCTCGGCCTGGAACTGCCGCAGGTCGGACTGCACCTGCTCGACGGCGGCCCGCGGCGACGATGCCGGGCGGACGTCCGGGCGGTCGGCCATCGCCGCGATCACCGGGTTGGGCCGGTACACCACCCCGGGCCGGACATTGCGCGACCAGTCGTCCAGCTGCGGCCCGCACTCGGTCAGTAGTCGATCGTCGAACACGCCCGACCGGGCGTGCAGTTCGGCGACGCCGCGGGATAGTGAGGTCTGGCGGATGTCGTGGCCGCCGACGACGAACGCCCCGGGCGGGTCGAGCGGCACGGCCGCGAACCGGGGCAGGGCGGTGACGAGGCCGGTCGGCGCGGCCAGCCCGCGGGCCAGCGCGGCCAGGCCCAGGGCGGTGGTGCTGCCGACCCCGCCGAAGGCGCCGATCAACCACAGCCCGACGCGACGTTCTGACATGTCCGGCCAATCCAGGGAAGAGGGACGGAGGCGGGGTGGGCAATACGTCGGATGTCTTCCGCGGCCCGCGGTGTCGGCGACGGGCTACGGAATACTGCTATCCAGACCTGCCGCTCAATAGTGAATTGTCCGGGCGGCCGCCGCGGGGGTCAAGGAGCCGGGCCGGTCGGCACCGGTAACGGGTCGTCGGTCGGCCCGCGCGACCCGCCCAGCAGCCTCGCCGCCCGCCACCCGGCCCAGCCGAGCAGCGGCACGCTCACCTGGACGATCACCGGCGATTCCATCCCGAGCTTCGTCCGCAGGAACCAGTCCTGCACCCGGCCCCAGTCGGTGCCGACGAACAGCGCCACCCACCCGACCGCGAACAGCACCAGCCACGCGTCCCGGTGCCGTGGCAGGTACGTCCACCACAGCACCGCTGGGATGACCGCCAGCGACCACTCGTAGATCATCGTGTGCGGCGACGCCCACAGCGTCAGCAGCACCGCCGCCCCGAACACCGGGGGCAGGTCGTCGCGCCGTCGCCGCCACACCCGGACGAACAGCCACACGCCCGCCGCCGCTGACGCCAGCCAGAGTACGGTCGGGAGCTGACCCGTCCCCGGCAGCAAGAGCCGCCAGAACGACCGGGCGTTGTGCATCTTCCACCAGTCGAAGTTGGCGAACTCCACATTCTGTTCGAGCGACCGGCGGAAGCCCTCCCACGCCCCGGGGACGATCGGGTAGGTGCCCAGCGTCAGCACCGCCCCGGTGACGACGACCCCGAGCGCCGCGGGCCACAGCCGGCGCAGGTCGAGCAACCCCCAGACGACCAGCCCCAACAGCAGCGGCGGCTTGAACCACAGCAGCCCCGCCACCAGCCCCGCGGCGAACGGCCGGCGGCCCGCGAGGAGGCGGTACGTCCCGCACAGCACCGCGAAGCTCAGCAGGCTGTTCTGCCCGTA
>DASSAT010000693.1:0-13945 GCA_035699305.1 Fimbriiglobus sp.
ACGACACCGGCACCGAGCGGCCGCGGCTGGAGTTCCACCGGGCCGCGGAGGGCGAGCCGGAGGTGCCGACCGCCGGCAAGACCACATCGCGGGAGATGACGAAGACGTACCGGGTCGGCGAGGCCGGCGAGTTGCTCTTCCGCGCCGAGGTCAAGGACTGGGTGGTCCCGCTCGACACCGCTGGCGTCTACGGCACCCGCAAGCTGGAGTTCTCCCTGACCGACGAGAAGGGCAACGTCCTGACCAGTCCACGAATCGACAACCCGAACGAGAGGGAGCCGGTGCGGGACGTTCACGAGTTCACCCTGGACGACACCGTGCCGGCGGGCGTGCAACTCCTGGCGCTGCCGCCGAAGGTCGTGCCGAAGAAGCCGCGCAAGCTGCCGCCGCCGGGCGTGCCGCTGCCGGGGCCAAGCCCGGTCCCGGGGCTGGTGCTGCCGCCGTGGGCCTGCGAGTGCGTGCTGCCGCCATCGTTCGGCGTACCCGTACCGCCGCCGGCCGTCGTGGTGCCGAAGGAGGTGCCACTCCCACTGCCGCTGGTCCTCGGCAAGACTCGGGTCCGCGGGACGGTGATCGAGTTGATCGCCCGGGCCGAGGACCCGGAGTCCGGCATCGCCCGGGCACTGCTGTTCGTCGGGGCGCCGCCGGGGCCGGACGGCAAGTCCCCGCCGGGCAGCCAGCACGCGGTCGCCGCGCTGACCTACCGGCCGCTCAAGGCCAAGGAGAAGGGGCCGCCGGAGGCACTGGGGTACGCGGCCACGTTCACCCTGCCGGACGTGAAGGGGCCGCTGACGGTCGGGGTGCGGTTCACCAACGGGGCCGGGCTGACCACCGAGGTGACGCACGACCTGCTGCTGGTGGACCCGCCGCCCCCGCCGACGACCGGGACCATCGAGGGCCGGGTCGTGCAGGGGAGCACCCCGGAGCGGCCGCAGCCGGGGCTGGACGTGCTGCTGACCGACCCGGCCGGCAAGGTCGTCAAGGCGGCCAAGGCCGACGCGGCCGGGGCGTTCAAGTTCGAGGAGTTGCCGCCCGGCCCGTACTCGGTGGCGACCGTGAAAGCCGCGGACCTTGGCGCCAGGGCGATCCAGCCCGCCACTGTCGAGGCCGGCGAGGTGACGACCGTCACGCTGGAGCTAAAGCGGTAGCCAACGAACGAAGCGGGCGAGACCCCGTCAGGTCTCGCCCGCCCATCGGACTGCGGGTTACAGCCTCGTGATCACGACCTTCTCGATGTCGGCGTACTGGATCAGGAACCGGGCGGTGTCGTAGTCCAGGTCGATCAGCCCGTTGTCGGGGTCCTGGGTCTCGGTGCTATGGATAATGCTCGGCCGCGGCGGCGTGTAGAAGACGGTCAGCTTGTCGGTGGACTTCTTCTTGCCGCTCGGCGCGCCGCCATCGACGAACAGGTTGCGGCTGGGGCCGCCGCCCGCCGTATAGACGTTGATCACGTCCTCTCCCTCCAGGGCGCTGACCCGGAGCGTGTCGAAGTTGGCGTAGTTGCGGAGCGTCAGTAGCGTCGCCGACCCCGAACTGTTCAGCAGTTGCAGCACCGGGTCGGCGTTGGTGCCCGCGGCCGCCAGGTCGATCTCCAGCCGGTCGAGGGCGTTGGTGCCGGTGAGGGTGAGCGTGTCCTCGTCGCCGGCCGCGGCGAGGTTGCCGACCGCGTCCAGCACCTCGACGCCGGTGAACGTGACCAGGGCGACGCCCGGGACGTTGATCTGGCCGCCGCCGCCGACCCCCGAGGAGATGAAGTTGATCGCCTCGGCCACCCCGGCCACGCCGGTGTAGGTGACTTCGTCGGCGGTGCCGCCGCCCGCGTCGAGGACGATTCCCTCCACCCCGGACGAGGCCACGGTCTTCCCGCCAAGCGCGACCGTCTGGCCGCTGACCCCGATCACGTCGTCGCCGGCCGTCCCCCGGACGACCGTCCGGTCGCCGGTGGCCGACGACTGGCCGCCGCCGTTGGCGTTCACCTGGCCATAGACCAGCGTCGGCAGCGGCGGCAGGATGTCGAACAGGTCGTCGCCGAGCAGCCCCTCCATCGTCAGGGACTCAACGGCGGTGGTGTGCAGCGCCAGCCGCGTGTTCAGGCTGACCACGCCCGCCGCGTCCACGGCGAAGGAGTCGTTGACGGCGGTGCCGTGGACCGCGAACGTGTCGGCGTCCCCGGCCCCGTCCGCCGTGAGCACGGCGCCGGCGCCCATGTTCTGGTAGCCGATCGCCAGGAACCCGTTGACGCGGAAGGCGCCCTCCTGGTCGCCGGCCCCCGGGGTGTGGGCGATCGTGTCGGGGCCGGCCGTCCCGACGACCGTCAGCGAGTCGTCGTCCGCCTCGCCGTCGTAGAGCAACTCCTCGATCGCGACGAGCGCGACGGGCGAACTCAGGCTGACCAGGTCGAGGGTGCCGGCGTCGGCGGAAGTCGGCAGGTAATTCACCGACTCCACGGCGGCGCCGGGGGTCTCGACGACCACCCGGTCGCTGCCGGACGGGTCGCCGGCCGACGGCGCGCCGCCGTCGATCGTCACGGCCACGTCCCAGAGCGCGTTGTTGGGCGCGGGCGCCCGCACGAC
The DNA here is from genome assembly GCA_035699305.1 of Fimbriiglobus sp. GTDB lineage: Bacteria > Planctomycetota > Planctomycetia > Gemmatales > Gemmataceae > DASSAT01. Next base: position 2,574 of record DASSAT010000693.1, read on the forward strand.
GACGGTGTCGGCCCCGCCCAGGGCGTTAACGATCAGGCTCGGCTGGTCGAGGTAGAGCACCTCCAGGCCGGCGTTGACCACGGCGGTGAAGTCCTGAACGCCGTTGGCCGCCGGGTTGTACGAGTCGTCGCGGGCGATCACGGTGATGGCGTCGTTGCCGTTGGTGCCGTTGACCACAGCCCCGCCGCCGCCGCCGATGATGAGTACTTCGATCTCGTCGAAGCTGACGTTGGTGGGGGTGGTCGTGGCGGCATCGACGGAGCCGGCGTCGTTCTCAGGCCCGGTGGTGACGGTCATGGCCGCCGACGAGTTGATGGTCAGGCTGTCGCCGGCCAGCGTGCCGATCGGATCGCCACCCAGCACGGTGTAGTTCAGCCCACCGGCCGCCAGCAGGTTCAGAGTGATGCCGTCGGCGCCATCGCCAGCCTCGACCCGGACCGCCTCCATGCCGCTGATGGTGTTGGTGCCGGCGGACGGGCCGCCGGTGATGTTGAAACTGCCGGCGCCGTGGGTGGCGGCGATCGTGTCGGCCCCCGAGGTGCCCGAGACGAGGATGGTATCGGTATCCGCGCCGCCGTCGAGCGTGTTGGCACTACCGCGGCCGTCGAGCACGTCGTTGCCGGCCCCGCCGTTGAGGGTGTCGTTGCCGGCCCCGCCCACCAGGGTGTCGTTGTCGGCGCCGCCGTTGAGTGTCGCGTCGGCCGACAGGGTGTCGTTGCCGTTGCCGCCGTTGAGCACGACGGCGATCGTCGCCTCCACGCCGGCTTCCGCCTTGATGGAGTCGTCGCCGTTGTTGCCGTTGACGGTCAGCGTGTCGTCGGCCGCGGCGGCGCCAGACACGTTCACGTCGTAGCCCAGGCCGGCGGTCTTCACCACGCTGGCGGAAACCGAGGTGAGCAGGTTGTCCGCGACCGTGCGGCCGTTCACCGTGACACCGTCCGAGTCCCCGTCCGTGCCCACGTTCACGTTGACGAACTGCACGCCGGTGGTCGTCAGGTCGTTCACCGTAGCCGTGTCGGTCCCACCCCCGGCGTTCAGGTTGACCTGCTCCACCCCTGCCACGTCCATGTCGATGCCGCCGAGGTCGCGGAGGAGTTCCACGCGAGTGCCGACGGCCGACAGGGTGAACACCTCGGCGCTGCCCGAGCCGTTGAAGGCCAGCGCGTCGGTGCCGGACTCGCCCTCGATGAGGTCGCTTCCGTCGCCCGGGTTCCAGACGAAGGTGTCCGAGTCGTCGCCGCCGAACATCTGGTCGTCGCCACCCGCGCCGGTGAGCTGGTCGTTGCCGCCGCGGCCTTCCAGACGATCCGTGCCGCTGCTGCCGGTCAAGATGTCGTTGAACGCAGTGCCGATGACCGTGTCGTTGCCGAAGCCAGTAGCGTAGTTGACGGCGACGGCGTTCTGGCTCAGGTCGATGAGGTCGTTGCCGGTGCCGTCGGTGACGGTGTTGGCCCCGGTGCCGGCGTAGATCTGGTCGTTGTCATTGCCGCCGGCGAGGGTGTCGTTGCCATCCAGGCCGTAGAGGGTGTCGTTGCCGTCGCCGCCGGTGAGGCTGTCGTTGCCGGTGCTGCCGTAGAGGTAGTCGTTCCCCGCCCCGCCGATCAGCGTGATGTCTCCGCCGATGAGCGTGTCGTTGCCCGCCTGGCCGTCCACCGAGACCGGCACCCCCACGTCGCCGCCGATGGTCACCGCGTCGTTCCCGTCGCCGGCCTGGACCACGATCGACGTGACCTGGCCGACGTTGAACAGGCTGACGAAGGCGTCCTGTTGATCGTTGGCGGCGAACCCGGTGCCGGTACCGGGGACATCGACGCCACAGTTGACGCTCACGGCGATGGTCCCGCCGGAGCGGGTGACGGTGATGGTGTCGCTGCTGGCGCCCTGGTTAACGTTGTTGATGACGGTGTTATCGCCCCCGCCGCGGACGGTCAGCACGCCGGTGACTTCGTTGAGGACCGCGTAGAAGCTGCCAAACGTCTCCGGCATCACGATGTCGTAGTCGAAAGCGTCCTTCAGGATCAGTGAGGTCTTGTTCGATACCAGCGTGCGCTGGCTGCCGCCGCCCACGGCGTTCCCGTTGTCGTCCACGCCGAAGACGGTCCGGCCGCCGAAGACGATCGGGGCGTTGTTGGCGCGGGGGCCGGCCGTGTGCAGGGGGAAGGTGGCGGCGCTGCCGCCAGCCCCACCGTTGTTGTTGGTCATCAGTGACGCGACCGACGGCCCCTGGAACAGCCAGAAGTTCCCGACCCCGCCCCCCTCGGCGTCGTCGGCGACCCCGGTGTCGGTGGTGAACCCGCCGGTGTTGTAGCGCGCGGTGGCGGCACCGGCGTTGGCGATGCCCATGTTGTGCGTCAGTTCCGCCAGCGCGACCGAGAACAGGTCGAACCGGCCATTGGCGGGGCTGCCGGCCTGCGCAGTGCCGGTGAACGCGTTGTTGATGGTCCCCATGAACTCCGAGTTGTCGTTCGGCGTGGGGTCCACCCACCAGTTGGAGAGGCCGTCGCCGTCGGGGTCCCCGAGGTTGATCGTCACCGACCCGGCCGACGGCTTGCCGTCGGCGCCGATCGTGGTGGACGTGCCGGCCCCGAACCCGGCGTTGCCCAGGTTCATCGAGATCGTCTCTTGCAGGTCCGGCGGGCCGATGCCGGCGGCGTGGTTGAAGTCGGTGACTACCCGGTTCCACGCGTCGATGGCGGCGTCGATGACCGCCCGGGCCGCGTCCGCCGGGGCGCCGGCGCCGAAGGCGGTGTCGAAGTTGTCGCTGGCCTGACCCCGGTTGACCCAGACGATGCTCGACGGGACCGTGCGGTCCTCCAGCGGTTCCACGGCGAGCGGGCGCCGACGTTCGGGAGCGCGCCGGCGTGGGTCGCCGGTGAGCAGGGACTTGTGCAGACGGGCCAGGCAGTCAGAGAGCGTCATGGCTCGACCGTCCTTTACGGGGATGCGGGGACTGTGGGGAACCAACACTTCAGGCGACCACCGGGCGTCAGCTCGAACCGTCGGCGCGGTCCTTCATCGGCTCGGTCGGCACGGGGGGCACGTGGACCAGATCAACGGGCTTCGACGTGATACAAGCAGGACCGCGACCTGAGGCTCATCGCGCGGCGTCACACCGGCCGTGCGTGACACGGCGGTCGCACACCGCTCGGACTTCCTGTTCGTGCTTGCGCCTGGTGACAGGGGAAGCACCGGCCTGCGTTAAGCCGGCGAAACACTTCCTAATTCCACTAAGCACGGAATCCCGGAAATGCGGCCCGGGAAAAAAAGATTTCTCTCGCCTTCGCGCCAGTTTAGAATATTGTCTCAAGATTACTGCCTCCCGACTAGCGTCATCACGGTCCGAGCGCTCTCTGACAATCGGAAGGGAAGCCGATGCACGCGCCGACGGACGAGAGTCCTCGCCTGCTGACCGAGGCCCGCGCCGGCTCGACCGAGGCGCTCGGCAAGCTCCTGGAGCACCACCGGGCGTACCTGCTCAAGGTGGCTCGGGAGTCCATCCACCCGCGGCTCTACCCGAAGGGGGACGCCTCCGACCTGGTCCAGGAGACGTTCCTGAACGCGCACCGAGACTTCGCTCGGTTCCACGGGGACGGCGGGGCGGAGCTGCGCGCCTGGCTCCGCCGGCTGCTGTTGAACAACGCGGCCAACTTCTGCCGCCGGTTCCGGACCGGCGGTAAGCGCGCTGTCGGTCTGGAGGTCTCGCTGGCGGCCGCGGGCCTCGTGGGGATGATTACCTGGAAGGTCCGCGGACACCCATCGCCCGGCGACGACGCCGACGCCGAGGAGCAGGGCCGGTTGCTGGAGCAGGTGTTGTTGCGACTGCCGGACGCCTACCGCCGGGTGCTGCACCTGCATTTCCGGGAACAGCGGTCGTTCGAGGAGGTCGCGGGGTTGCTGAGCTGCACGCCGAACGCCGCGCGGAAAATGGCGACCCGGGCACTCAAGGCCGTCCAGCGGCGACTACAACAGCCGGGGTAACGGCCGAGCGCGTCGCAGGGCCGACAGGAGGAGCATCACGTGAAGTCGCGGACATTACTGGGCACGGTCCTGGCACTGGCGGTCGCACCGACCGGCTGGGCCGCCGACACGGTGACGACCCTGCGGACGCCCGACGTCGGCATCCAGCCCCAGGCCGTCGCCGACGCGAAGGGGACGCTCCACCTCATCTACTTCAAGGGAGACGTGTCCGCCGGCGACCTGTTCTACGTCCGCCGAGAGGCCGGCGCGGACCGCTTCTCCAACCCCGTCCGGGTCAACAGCCGGCCGGGCAGCGCCGTCGCCATCGGCACCGTCCGCGGCGGGCAGATCGCCCTCGGCAAGGGCGGGCGCGTCCACGTCGCCTGGAACGGCTCGGGCAAGGACAAGGAGTCACGCGGCATGCTCTACGCCCGGCTCAACGACGCCGGGACCGCGTTCGAGGGCCAGCGCAACCTGATGCGAACGACCGCGGTGCTCGACGGCGGCGGCACCGTGGCCGCGGACGCCGCGGGGAATGTGTACGTGGCCTGGCACGGCCAGAAGGCGAGCGACGACCCGCGCGAGGGCGAGCGCCAGGTGTGGGTGGCGCGCTCGACGGACGACGGGAAGACCTTCGCCGCGGAGGTGCCGGCCTGGGCGGAGCCGACGGGCGTCTGCGCCTGCTGCTCGACGCGCGCCTTCGCCGACCGCAAGGGGTCGGTGTACGTGCTGTACCGGTCGGCTACAGACCGGGTGAACCGGGACATCTACCTGCTGTGCTCGACCGACAAGGGGGCGAGCTTCCGGGGCGCCCTGGTGCACCGGTGGAAGGTGCCGGGCTGACCGATGAGCACGATGGCCCTGGTCCAGGGCCGGGACGGCGTGGTCGGCGCCTGGGAGACGAACGGGCAGGTGTACTTCGCCACGATCAAGCCGGGGACGACCGAGTTCACGACCCCGCAGGCCGCGCCGGGGCGCGGTCGGGGGCGCAAGCACCCGGCCCTGGCGGTGAACGCCCGGGGCGAGACGATCCTGGTCTGGTCCGAGGGGACCGGCTGGCAGAAGGGCGGGGCGCTGGCCTGGCAGGTCTATGACGCGGCCGGCAAGCCCACCGGCGAGACGGGGCGAGTCGAAGGGGGCATCCCGGCGTGGGGCTTGCCGACCGTGGCGGCGACGGGTGACGGGTTCACGATCATCCACTGAGCGGGACCCGGGCAGACGGGGGCGCGGGTAACTGCCATGATGGAGGTATCCGAAGCCGGAAGGGGGTGTCCTATGGGCGCGGTCCGCGGGACCTACAGGAACGGACAGGTCTTCCTCGACGGCCCGCCGCCGACTGACTGGAAGGACGGGACCGAGGTGTGGCTGGAGCCGGTCGATCCCTCCCCCGGGGGCGACGACCCGGACGGCCTGCTCGGCACCGACCCGGAGTCAATCGCCCGGTGGCTGGCGTGGTACGACTCTCTCAAGCCGTTCCTCTCCGAGGAGGACGACGCGGAATGGCGTCGAATCCGCGCGGAGGACAAGGCCTGGGAACTGGCGAACTGGGAGAAGGACTCGAAGGCCATCGAGGACCTGTTCCGATGACCCGCCGATACCTCCTCGAATCGAACGCGATGAGCGATTCCCTCAACAAGCGTCGCGGCGTGGACGTCAAGGTGCAGGAGGCCCGACAGCGGGGCATGGTCATCGGAACGTGCGAGCCGGTCGTCGGGGAGCTGTACTACGGGGCCGAGAAGAGTGCCACCCGAGACGCCAACCTTCGCCAACTCCGGGTCGGGTTGCTCGGCGTCAAGGTCTGGCCGTTCGACCGCGCGGCGGCGGAAGAGTTCGGCCGTCTCCGCGCCGAACTGCGTCGGATTGGCCGCACGATGGGGATCGTCGATGTTCAACTCGCCGCGGTGGCGTTGACGCTCGGGAACTGCACCGTCGTCAGCACCGATTCGGACCTGTCGGCCGTCCCCGGGCTGGCGGTCGAGAACTGGGTCACCTGACCCGCCGTGGGGGATGGATGGAACGGTCAAGGCGTGGCCGGGCGAGTCGCCCAGCCGGCGGTGCGGGGCCACTGGTTCCACGGCTGCGTCGTCCCCGACCCGCTGACCGATGCCGTCCTCCGCGACCTGCTACGGTCGGCGCGGTGACGGCCGGGTGGCGATACTGTTCGGCTGGAACGAGACCTAGCAATGGAACGGGGCCGATGCCACCACCCTCTCCCACCAGGAAGGGAAAGGCAATCCAAGGCGCTAGCGGTTTCCAGGCACCTGTCGAAGGCTCACCCGGAGTTGTCCGACCAGTGAGGTGAGAGCCCCGATGGGATCGGCCCGATCTTGGTCACTGATGACGACGCGATCTAACGCGATCGGGCTGAGCTTAGGTGATAGTATTGCGTAAAACCACTTCTGCTTCTCGTCCTGGCCGAACAGGTAATGCACGCCGGTCCGAGCCGTATCGGTCACGACGTAGCTGATCCGTGGTTGGTCCTTCCCCCAAACAACCGCCGGCTTGTCGGTGGGGGGGAAGTGGTCGGGGATGTGGTAGACCGTCCCGCGCCGCGTCACAAGGAAGATGCCCTCCGTGGTCTCGTAGGGCAGGAACGGGTCCGAGAAATCCACTTCAAACTCGCCGACCTCGGTGGCCTTCGCGGGTGACCACCTCTTCTCAGCCGGGTTAAAGATTGGGTCGAGTCGAGTCACTCTGACCGTGTAGACGGTGTGGAGGCGCTTGGGATCGCGCGTTCGAACGAGCTCATACCGCCTCAGTGCCTTGGCGCCGTGGGGGATCACGGCCGTGTGAACGATAGTCCGCGGGTCAGGCTCGCGCTTGCCGCTCCTGTCGGGGGACGGGCGCAAGCGAGCCCAAGGAGCTGGCTCGCCGAGGGTGAACTCGAACGGCTTGCCGGCCGCGTCTACGTGAAGCAACCTCGCTCCACATATCCCATCCGCGGAGACCGCATGTACGTAGTCGCATGTCTGACTCGTGCCGCCACCGCCAAGCTCAACACTCGTGGTCGAGAGGTACAAGGTGGATTCACGGACCGATAGCATGGGGAACAGACTGGAAGTATACCTGCGGACATCGACGGTGATGCTCACGTTGTTCAGACTTCTCGCACGAATGTGGTTACCACCCCCCCCGACGGGGTACATAGCCACCACGAAGCTATTGTGCCACACCGCTGGAACAACCTCCGCCGTGGGCTGGTCGCCCGAGCACTCTCGGGCCGCGGGGAGGGCGGTGAAGAGTACCAACACCCAACGGACTCTCGCGTTCATGCCATCTCCTCGGACCGATGCTCGGGCGCGAATTACCCAACGGTTTAGTAGTTCGCGGGGAGCTGGGTGTTGTCACGGACTACATCGGCTGGTGAGTTAGCCGCAGTCGGGTTCTGGCGGAGCAGGTAGAAGACCGGGTAGTTGATGTTCTGTAACGTGGCAGGTGTGATGCGATAGCCGTAGAACGCAACCGAGGCATCTTCCCAGCCCTTGAGCGAGGAGAACTTCCTACCATAACTCGGGTCAAAGTAAACGTCGGCTCCCCCGATACTTATCTTTACCAGGACGTGGGCAGCAAAGATCCCGAGGGGAGTGGGATTATTCTGTCCGGCTATAGTGTCCGGTTGATCCTTGACGACTTGATTAATGCCGCCGTCCCAAACATACTGCCAAATGTTATTGTTCAATTTCCATCCATACCGCAGTTCCTGCCCCGCCATCGTACTGATTTCCTTTGATGTGTTTATCCACAGGTAATCCGCGCGGAATTCTAATTGTTGTGGAATACCTGCATTCGGTTGCCCGCCACCACCATTCGTGGACCACGCGCCGACGAACATGAATTCGCGGATCGGAACACCCGCCGCCGTTAAGGTGCGGGTCGTGCGATTCGACCAGACGGGCACTACGTCATCATCTTGCTCGATGCCTTGGGCCCGGATCGCGTCGATGAGCAGGCGGACGAACGATGTACAGTCGCCTTTCTTCCCACTTACTAGCCCGTAGCTCGTCGTCTCCGGTTCCGGTTGCGGTGGGACGGCATTATAGTACGTCCAGGTCTTGTAGTAAACCAGCGGCTGATTGTCCCACGTCTTGATCGCGGGCGGCCCAAGGCCACCCGCTCCGGCACCCCCACCGGCGATCGCGCCCACCTGCGGCCTGTCGGAGAACTTCTTCCAGATCCAGTTGATCATCTTCTCCGACGTGTCAATCCCTTGACCGTCGGCGCCCGCGGACCCGATGTGTACGAAAGTTCTGAGCATCTTGAAAGTCGTACCCGCCGGCACGTTGGTCTCTGCGAACGTTACGTAAGCCGGGTTCTCCGACCGGCCAGCCTGCCGGTTGCCGCCACCTTGCCCCTGGGTGGGGACCAGCGTCCACTTAACGGACAGCGCAGGGTCGTACCCCGGTGAGGTGAACTTGTTGTTGCCGGCCGTCAGGTTCTGGAACACCCAGTCGTTCTGCTGTTTCGCGCCTGCGCCGGACGTGAAGACGATGTTCGTCGCTGCCCCCCGGTATGTGACCTCACCCCGGAGCGTGAAGTTTGCCGGGTCCAAAGTCGTGGCTTCCTTCGGGGTAACGCTGACGGTCGTCGCCTTCACCGTCGTGTTGCGGACGAACAGGGCTGGTTCCTGCTTCTCCGGCTTTCCATCAGGCTGCTGGTCGAGCCAGTGCTGCTCGTACTTCCCAACCCCGTCATCGTGGTAGATGGTGCGCTTCTCGCCCAACTCGAACTGAACCGACTTGACCAGAAACGACTGCTGTTCGTCTTTAATCTTGATCGAGGCGTAGTTCACCAGGGGCGTGTACGCTGCAAGCGGGAGAATAAACAAGGTTGCCAGTTCTTCCCCTTCCTCCCCGGAGTCGGGCTCGGGGGTGAGCTTAATCTCGATAGCCTTGACCCCTGCCGGGAACGTCACCTGGGCCGGGTAGTATTCCGTCCCCGGGTCGGAGATCACCCCGTACTTGTCGGTCAAAGTGTAGTCGTCGGGGAAAGTCGCGTCCCCAGCGACGTAGTACGACACGGTCAGCGGCCAAGCCAGTTTGGTGTCGTCCCGGACGAGCCGGAACGACCCGGTGCTCTGCTGCCATTCGGTAGAAACGCTGTCCGGCGGTTCCACCCAGACCGTCGGGATCGCACCAGCGTCGTTGTCGGCCAGCGTGATCTTGGCCTGCCCGACGATCCCGCCAGGGAACCCCGACTTCGGGACGGCCACGTCCACCGTCTCGTCATCCTCCCACTCCGCGTCGTCTGTCGGCGTGATGTCAATGCGGTACACGCTCAACACCGAGTAGACGGTCAGGCCAGTTTCGGGGTTGGTGTACTCCATATACACGTCCACGCTCTCCCGGACGGCGGAAGTCATGTAGTCCTCCCAATCGGCCGTCCCGCCCAGCACGTACAGCGGGGCCGGCGGGTCCGGCGGCACGAACCCGGCGTCCTCCGACCAGTACTTGTACCGCACCCGGAACGACCCGGGGTCGCCGCCGGCCTCCGCCGCCGTCGCGTCCACCGTCTCAAGGAACACGTCCATCAGCGGGTTGTTCGTGTAGTGCCCATACGGGTTCGGCTCGGTGGTGCTCGCCGTCTGCCAGTCGTCATACACGGACACCGTCCCCGTCGGCGGGTCGCCCGGCACGTACCCGGACCCGGTCGTGACCGTGAAATCGACCGCCTCGAACTCCACCCCGTCGCCGCTCAAGATCGGATCGACCCGGACCCACAGTTGGTCCGACCCGTCGGCGAACGTCACCTTCCCGCTGACGCCCAGCCTGGTGATGCTGATCTGGCTGTAGTACCCGGTGGCGACCGGACCCCAGAGCGAGTAGTCGCTGTTCAGCGTGGCGGTGCCGCCGGTCGAGAAGTTGACGTCGAGCATCCCGGCCGCGACCGACCGCCGCAGCTCGACAAAGCCGCCGTTCCAGAACCCGGGGTAAGCCTCGTAGTCCGGCTGGGCGGTGGCGTCCACCCGCCCGACCCACACCGTCTGCGTCGCGCTGGCCATCGGGTCGTTGTCGGCGATGGTGACGATCGCGAGTGTCTGGTCCGCCGTCGGCACGTCCACCCCGGCCACCCGGGCCACCGTCACCTCGACCGTCTCCGCTGGCTCGACGATCTGATCGTCTACCACCGTGACCAGGACCGCCGTGGACGATTCCGCACTCGGGATCGTGACCGTCCCGTACAGGCCGGGCACCCCGCCGATCGTATCCGGCCCGACCGAGACCGGGAAGCCGACGTTTGTCAGGCCGAAGTCGTCCAGGTAGGTCGCCTTGTCGGTGCCCTGGTCGATGAAGAACTTGACCTCTAGGTCGCCGGTCGAACCGCTGTCCCGGACGAACTCGAACATGCCGGTCGTCGGCCCCGGCGGGTCCAGCAACTCGGCGGCCTCCGGGTCGTAGGCGTTGACCGTCGCCAGCGGCGACTCGGTCGTCATCGCGGCAGCAGCGAACCGCACCGGCTGGACCGCCAGGCTCGCGTCCCCGGAGTCGGACATTCCAACCGCCGGCGCCGGCCCGCCACCGCGGAAGTCCGAGGCGGGTGCGAACTCGACCGGCCCGGCGACCGACGGCCCGCCCCGCGGTTCCGGCGCCGGCAGGAAGGCCGGCCGCGCCGGCGCGACCGACACCCGCGCCAGCCAGTCCGACAGCAGGTCGTCAAGGGTGCGCTTCCGCCGCGCGGCGGTGTCCGATTCGTCCGCACTCGCCTTCGCGGACAGCACCTGGACCGCCGGGGTCTCAGCAGGCAGGATTGGGCCGGTGAAGAACTCTTCGGTGAACGCTGGAGGTCGGGCGCGAGATGGGACGGCCGAGTTATACTGTGGCCCGATTATTGGGGGGGGGGGTAGTAATCAGCGCGTCCGGGAGGAGCGTGCCGAGCAAGCTGCCGGGCATATCGCGGAGTTCGAGGGTCCAGAGTTCCGGGCGGAACCGCCACGGCCGACGCGAGAGCGGAGAGAACATGGAATGGACTCACGTACCGACCGATGTCAGACCATCGGTCACAGCCGGAAAAGATGACCTAACCTGCCTCACGTGCCGTGGCCTGTCAAACGCGATAAGCGATGCCAATTCGCGGGTGTTACGGCCGGCCACGGTCTTTTTTTCGTTTTTCCCGAATCGTGTAGCTCCGGTCGGCGTCCTCTTGTATTATATACCTAATACAATAATACATCGGTCTCGGGGCGGTCGCGTTCGATGCACATTCGGATATCACCGGCCGACGGCGTGCCGATCTACCAGCAGATCGTCAACCAGGTGAAATACCTGGTGGCGGCCGGCCGGTTGGAGCCGGGCGACGAGCTGCCGCCGATCCGCACCCTGGCCGAGCGGCTGGTCATCAACCCGAACACGGTCGCCCGCGCCTACCGGGAACTGGAAGTCGCCGGCGTCGTCGTCAAGAAGGGCACCGCTGGGACGTAC
>DASSAT010000694.1:0-3678 GCA_035699305.1 Fimbriiglobus sp.
GGTTACGGAAGTTGAGCAGCACCCCGAGGATCAGGGCGTTGAGTACCGCCGACGCCCCGCCCCACTGGGGGAGGTCGAGCGGGGTGGCGGCCAGCACCAGCACCACGACGGCGGTGTAGACCGCCAGCGCCATCACCGCCAAGTCGAGCCGCCGCCAGACCGGCAGCGGCGGCCACAGCGCCCGGAAGAATCGCCGCAAGTTACCCCTCCGGGGTAAATCCCAAATCCCAAGCACCAAATCCCAAACAAACCAGGTCTTACTTGGGATTTGGTGCTTGGGATTTGGGATTTGTTAGCAAAGAAGTGCCCGCACCGTGCTGCCCGACGCCACCACCAGCGCCATCTGCGCCAGCCCCGCGGCGTCCGCCGGCGGCGGCGCCAGGCGGATCGACACCCGGCCCTCCTCCTCCAACGGTAGCTTCGCCCGCCGGGTGACGAGGTTGTACACGCCGTAGACCACCTGCCGGTCCGGGCCGAGTTGCTGGTGGAACTCGTGCCGCAACGTCGCGGCTGTGAGGGCGGCGTTGAGCGGCACGCTCGTCTCGACCAGCGCTGCCCGGTAGCCGGGGGCGCGGCTCACCTGCGGCCCGTGGACCTCGTCGAGCGCCTTGGCCGCGGCCCGGACCGGGACCACGATGCGGTCCACGATCGCCCGCAGCGGGTGGCTGGATGCCAGGTCGAGGTAGCGCGACGGGTCGAGGTACACGTCCACCGCGGCCGTCACCGCCCCGCAGACGCTGTGGCCGAGGACCACCACCAGCTTGACGCTCTCGCCCAGCGCGGCCAGGGCGTAGTCGATGCTGCCGAGGCACTCGGCCCCCGGGACGTTGCCGGCCACGCGGATGACGAACAGGTCGTTGCACGCCTGGCCGAGGACCATCTCGGTCGGCACCCGGGCGTCGGAGCAGCCGAGCACCGCCGCGAACGGCCGCTGCGTCGGGGCGGTGCCGTCCTCGCGCGGCAACCCCAGGTCGTCGGCGTCGAACCGCAGCACCCGCGGCCCCGGCTCCCCCGAACCGACCGGGAAGAGCAGCCGAGAGAACTCCTTGTTGCCCGCCTCCAGTCGTGCGATCGCCTCCGCCGGCGTCGCCGGGTCGGTTCCGGCGTGCCGGCCGGTAGTGTCGAAGTGGTAGATCAGGTCGGGCATGGCGAGGCTCGTTAGGGGGGCCCGGGTTCACTCAGTCGAGGCAACTCGTCGAGCGACGACAGGCCGAACAGGTCCAGGAACCGTGGGGTGGTGCCGTAGCAGACCTGGCGGTCGTCGGCCTCGCCGCGGCGGGCGACGGCGACCAGCCCCAGCCGCACCAGCTGCCGCAGCACGGCCCCGCTGTCGGCCCCGCGCAGGGCGTCCACGTCCGCCTTCGTGACCGGCTGACGGTACGCGATGAGGCTGAGCACGTCCAGGGCCGGCTGCGTCAGCCGGGCCTCGCGGGGGCCGCCGAAGAGCTTCTCCCGCACGCCGCGGTAGCCCGGCTTGACGGCGAGGACATAGCCAGCGTCGCGCGGCTGGATGGAGTACGGCCGGTCCTGGGCGCGGTATGCCTTGTTGAGCCGGTCGATCGCCTCGCGGAGCCGGTCGGGGGTGAACCCGCGAACGGCCGCGGCGACCGCCTCCGCAGTCAGCGGCGGCCCGCCGACGAAAAGCAGCGCCTCGACGATGCGGTCCGGCGGCGGCGGGTCGTTGGTTGGTCTGGGCGAGCGGGGGGCGTCAGCCCCCTGTTTGCGTGACCGGGCGGGAGGCGGTGGCGGTTCAACAGGGGGCTGACGCCCCCCGCTCGCCGGATCGGGTTCCGCTTCGAGCTGCCAGTCGGCGCCGAGCCGCGCGGCGGCGCGGCCGAGGTCCAGGGGGTCCGGCATGGCGGCACCTTACCCATCGTGCGGCAGGAAGAACACCCCGGTCACGAACGTCCCGGCCCACAGCACCGTGAACAGCCCGGCCAGGGACAGGTGCAGTCGCCGCCGGCCGGTCAGCCCGGACCAGAGCATCACCGGCATCACCGCCGCCGCCGGGACCGCGAACCCGAGGTGGACCCGCAGCGCCTGCCGGGCCTCGTCGGAGAACGAAGCGGTCACGTCCGTGCCGAGCCGCAGCAGCAACTCGAAGCCGAGTACGGTGCTCATGGTGAGGACGAAGAACGCGGTGTTCAGCCGGCCGTGCAGCCGCTTGCGGCCGGCGAGGATCGCCGCCACGGCGGCGACGAACAGCACCGTCACCGCGGTGACGAGGACCTTGAGCGTCAGGATGATCTCCGGCCCGGTCGGCATGGTCACTCTCTATTCACCGCGGAGGGCACGGAGGGCGCGGAGAGAAGACAAAGAGTTGAGTTCTGAAAACCATCTCTCTGTCTTTCTCTCTGCGCCCTCCGCGCCCTCCGCGGTGAATCCTCTTATCCGACGGCTGCCAGGACGGCGTCGCCCATTTGGGCAGTGGTCGCGGTGCCGCCCAGATCGGCGGTCTTCACCTTCCCCTCGGCCAACACCCTCGCCACCGCGTCGCGGGTCGCCTTCGCCGCGGCGGTCAGCCCCAGGTGGTCGAGCATTAGCGCCGCGGAGAGGACCGCCGCCAGCGGGTTGGCGATCCCCTTGCCGGCGATGTCCGGGGCCGACCCGTGGACCGGCTCGAACATGCTCGGGTACGCCCGCGCCGGGTTGATGTTGGCCGACGACGCCAGCCCGATGCTGCCGGTGACGGCGGCGCTCAAGTCCGTCAGGATGTCGCCGAACAGGTTGCTCGCCACCACCACGTCGAACGACTCCGGCTTGCGGACGAAGTCCATCGCCGCGGCGTCCACCAGTAGCGACGACGATTGCACGTCCGGGTAGTCCGTGCGGACGGCGTGGTATACGTCGTCCCACAGCCCCATGCTCCACACCTGGGCGTTGGACTTGGTGATGCTGGTGAGCTTCTTCCGCGGCCGCTTGCGGGCGGCCTCGAAGGCGGCGCGCAGGATGCGCTCGCAGCCGCGGCGCGTGAAGACACCGGTCTGCACCGCGGTCTCGTTCTCGGTGCCGGGGTAGAGCTTGCCGCCGACCGGGGCGTATTCGCCCTCGGTGTTCTCCCGGTAGACGAGCATGTCGATCGACCCCGGCGCCTTGCCGACCAGCGGGCACGGCACGCCCTCGAACAGATACGCCGGGCGGAGGTTGACGTACTGGTCGAACTTCCGCCGCATCGGCAGGAGCAGGCCGTGGACCGGCACCGTGTCCTGCACGGTCGGGTCGCCGACGGCACCGAAGAGGATGGCGTCGTGCTTGGCCAGCACGTCCCAGCCGTCGTCGGGCATCATCTGGCCGTGCCGCTTGTAGTGGGCGGTGCTCCAGGGGAGCCGGTTCCAGCTCAGCTCGGCCCGGTCGAGCTTCGCCGCCTTCTCGACGACGCGGACGGCCTGGTCGATCACCTCGGGGCCGATGCCGTCGCCGCCGATCACCGCGATCCGGTGCGCTGCCATTGCGTCCTTCCCGCTGTTCGGGTATGCCACCCGGCCCGGAACCTCGACCCCTGCGCAACAACCGGCACGTCCGGCGCGGCCCGACGCCGCGGCCGGCGGGGGTTGCCGGTTTCCGCCCGCCGGGGTGGCGTGGGCGGGGTCGTCGGGGCACAGTTTACACAGGGGGCCGGCGCGCGGCCGGCCCCAGTGTAGTCCGCTCGCTCCGCGAGCGGCGGTCCGCTCGCGGAGC
>DASSAT010000695.1:0-2086 GCA_035699305.1 Fimbriiglobus sp.
CGTCCGTCGTGTGAGAAGCTGTAGCCCAGGTTGTTAAGCGGAGCCTGGCCTTCCAACCGGGGGCCGTCCTTGCCGGTCGCCGCGTCGAACAACCGGAGCTCTCCAGTCAGGATGTGTCGGCCTGCCTTCGGCTGGTCTTCGAGAGTCGGGTAAAACGTAATCGCTACCGTCTTGCCGTCCGGTGACACGATCACGGGGTACGGGATGCGAACCCCCCGTAGCCTCGGTTCCTCGGCCTTCAGGTCTCGCTTCCAGGCCCGCTTACCTGTCGCTACGTCCCAGGATTCAATCGTGACGGTTTTTGCCTTCGACGCGACGACCACCAGGGTCTTCCCGTCCGGGGACAAACCACCGGCCACATCGTTGTGGTCCACTCGGGCCACTTCCCGGAGCAATTCGCCCGTATCGGCGCTGATGAGTCGATAGGATACGTCCGGCGTTTCCTGCCCTGCCACTTGCAAGCGTCTGGCGCAGACGATCGACTTCCCGTCGGGAAGGAACCACCGCGGAGCACCATTCTC
The DNA here is from genome assembly GCA_035699305.1 of Fimbriiglobus sp. GTDB lineage: Bacteria > Planctomycetota > Planctomycetia > Gemmatales > Gemmataceae > DASSAT01. The sequence continues at coordinate 522 of DASSAT010000695.1, forward strand.
TTCGGCCAAGTCGGTCGTCCGAGCAAGCTTCACGTTCCCCACTAGCCCGGTCGGGATGTCCCAGAATCGCAACTGCGGCTGCTCGTTAATTCGACCGGACCACCCGGTCAACGTCACCAGTGTCTGCTTGCCGGGAACGAACTGGAGGAACTTTCCGACCACGAACGCACTTGTCCCAATGTCGTAGTAATTCCTGAACTCCGACTTCCTGGTGTCGATCACGGCGACCTTATCGTCTACTTCAACGGCCAGCAGTGACCCGTCAGAACTCCAGAAGGGGAAGTTGGAACCACCAAACAGGTCAAACGTCTTGACCAGTCGCACCCGGCGTGTCGCGGCTGGCTTCGGCCCCTCGACCGCCGGCTTCGCGGCCGGCTGTTCATTGCCAGCCTTCGCCTCTCGTGCGGGCGGGGTTGGCTTCTTCGTGTCGTCCCCGGGCCACGCGGCCACGGCACCGACCGCCAAACCCATCGCCGTGCAGGCCGCCGCGGCCCAGCCGATCATTCGTGTCATTCTCGCCCCTCCCTCGGTCGCCAGTTGGCGAAGGACCGCCGGCACCACCCCGCCACTCACCCACGCCACCGCCGTTGAGACAGCCCGCACCGCCAGGCTGGGCGGTACGGCCGTCGCCGATCCGCCGAGTGCTACAGCCAGAGCCGCGGCCGGGGCCGTGATGCCGCGCCGGGCTAGCCGGTCGGCGAGTTGCTTGCGCCCCGCGGCCAGTCGGCTCGAGAGCGTCCCCTCCGGGATGCCGAGCCGCGTTGCCGCTTCGGATCGCGGGAGTTCGTGCAGGTCGCAGAGCAGGATCGCCGCCCGGAACCGCTCGGGGAGTTCCGCCAGGGCGTCGTCGATCACCGCGGCGAGGTCAGCGACCGGCTCCGGTGGGCGCGTGACGGGTTCCGTCATGGTCGCCACCTGCCCTTCCCGCTCCCGACGCCGCGCGGCCGATCGCCGGGCGCGCCGGGCCACCCGGTAGGCCACGCCGTAGAGCCAGTTGCCGAGCAACTCCGGCCGGGCGAGCGTCCCCGCCTTCGTCGCCAGCACCAGGAACACGGCCTGGAAGGCGTCTTCGGCGTCCTGCGGGTGGCGCGTCACCCGGCGGCAGACGCCGAGGACCGTCGGCCCGTGCCGGCGGACCAACTCGGCGAACGCCGCCTCGTCCCGCTCGGCCGCGAACCACGCCAGGAGCGCAGCATCCGGCATCGCCACCCGTGTGGCGTCGCCCAGTTGCCGCAACATCCCGACCGCCCGTCGGTCCGTCATGCGACGCCTCCGCTCGTCACCCCGATACTCCCCGGCCAGCGGCCGGCGCGTCGCGGAAAGTGGTTGCCGGGTTCGCTGATTTCGATTGACTGACTGTTCAACCCGCACCCTCTTCCGTCCGCCTCACCGATGCCCGACGCCGCGCCGAAGCCGAAGAAGCTCCGCGAATGGTCCCCTCGGTTCTGGGAGGGGTCGGACTTCTTCGCCTGGCTTCGGCTGCTGTGGCGGAACCGGTTCGCCGTCGAGCCGCCGTACTGGTACATCGCCGCCATCGTATCAGCGATGAGCCTCAACAACACCGT
>DASSAT010000696.1:0-3353 GCA_035699305.1 Fimbriiglobus sp.
TCGATCGGCGGCATCGGCGGGCTGATCTCGACGCCGATCATCAACCACCCGGAGGTGGGGATCATGGGCGTCGGCAAGGTGGTCCGCCGGCCGGTGTACGACGCACACGGCAATCTGCGGCCGGCGGACCTGATCTACCTGTCGTTCACGTTCGACCATCGCATCGTGGACGGGGCGGTCGGCGCCGCGTTCGGCAACGCTGTCGTCCGGCACCTCCAGAACCCCGCGTCGCTCTTGCTGCCGGAACGGCTCGGGTCATGAGCATCAGATCCAATCGCCTTCTGAAGTGGCTCGCGGCGGTCGGGTTGATCGCTGCGGTCCTCGTGCTTATTTACGACGCGACCGTCACGATCCGCTGGGGCGGCTCGGTGGACGTTGAACTGACGGTCGAAGCCCCGCGCCCGGTGCGTTCCGTGTCCTATGCTTGCTCGTGGCCGCGCACAGCAACCCCCTGCTCGACCTCCTTGCCCGCCGCGGGTGGGTGCTGACCGCCCTGGCAATGGCGCTGGCGTTCGCCACGCACGCCCGCGACGCCCTGCGACACAACAAGCACAACGACCTGTTCATCTACCGGGCCGGGGCCGCCCTCGGCCTCGCCGGGCGGTCGCCCTACGACACCGCCGCCCTGCGGGAGCGCGTCGTCGAACAGTACCCCGACGACAAGGAACTCGCGGAAAACCTCGGCTTCTTCCTGCCGCCGCAGGCGGTCGTCCTCTTCGCCCCGTTCGCGGTACTGCCGTGGCCGGCCGCCAAGGTCGCGTGGGCGGTCGTTGCCGTCCTGCTGACCGGGCTGGCGGCCCGCCGGCTGCCGGTGTTCGCGTCCGCCCCGGTCCCGCCGTGGCTGCCGCCGGTCCTGGTCGTGGCGGTGCTGCTCAGCCCGATCGTCGTCGTCGGCATGATCCCCGGCCAGACGTCGGCCCCGGCGTTCGCGTGCGTGGTGCTCGGCGAGGTCGCGCACCGGGCCGGGCGGCGACGGCTGGCCGGGTTCCTGTGGGCGGTGCCGTTCGTCAAGCCGCACATCGCGCTGCCGCTTTTGCCGCTGGCGTGGTATCTCGGCGGCTGGCGGCGGGCCGGCGAACTGGTGCTGTGGCTGGCCGGGCTGAACCTCGCGGGGTGCTTGATCTGCACCGGCTCGCCGCTCCTGGCCCGCGACTACCTCGACTATGTGTCCGCGGGGCACACGGCGGTCGTGTTCAACCGGGTCGCGGTGAACCCGCAGATCACCAGTTGGAACCGGCTGCTCGTCGCGGCCGGCGGGCCGGTGGTGGAGCTGTCCGCGGTCGGCATGTTGGTCGGGTACGCGGTGTGGGGGCTGGCGGTGCTGGCGCGGGTGCGGCTGGCCGGGAGTCGGCCGACGCCCGGGTGGGCGGTCGCGGTGGCGTTCGGCGGCGCGCTGCTCTGCTGTCAGGTGATGGGCTACGAGCTGGTGTTCCTGGCGCTGGCGGTCGGGCACGTCCTCGACCTGTTCGCCGCCGGCCGGGTGCGGACGGCCGGCGTCATCCTGCTCGGCTTGGGGCTGGCGTGGGGGCCATTCGCGCTCGGGAACGTGATGCCGTCACACCGGGCGCTCGGGACGGCGGTGTTCGCGGTCGCGGTGCTGCTGGGCGGCTGGCCGGCACGGATCATGACGAATGACCCGCCAATGACGAAGAATTAGACGGGCCGCTGTGCCTTCCCTTCGTCATTTCCGCTTCCCGTTCGCTGCCTGGACGGCGCTGACCTCCTCGGCCTCTTGAGTGCGGGGGCGGTTCTGGCCGTCCACGAACACGATCTCCGGCACATGCCTCCTGGCGTCCTTGGTCCGCAGTTCGGTGAACGTGGCGATGATGACCACGTTGCCGGTCTGGATCAGGTGCGCGCCGGCGCCGTTGACCTGCACGACGCCGCTGCCGCGCTCGCCGGGCAGGGCGTAGGTGACCAGCCGGGTGCCGCCGGTCACGTCCCAGACGTGGATCTGCTCATTGGGCAGGATGTCGGCCGCGGCGAGCAGGTCGGCGTCGATGGTCAGGCTCCCCTCGTAGTGCAGGTCGGTGCTGGTGACCGTGGCCCGGTGAATCTTCGACTTGAGCATCGTCCGCCGCATGGGCACCTCCCGGGGGAGCGCAGGGTACGGGTGTATTGTACGGCGTCCGGGCGAGCGGGGGGCGTCAGCCCCTGTTGTCGCTTCAACAGGGGGCTGACGCCCCCCGCTCGCCCAAAACCCCGGTCCGCGGTTGCGGCTCCGGGGTCCGTGACCAATAATCTCCCCTGTCCGGCGAATCGCCAACAGACCGCCCCGCGCGGTCGGCGGTCCACTCAGTCCCCGGGGGAGGTGCCCGTGGCGGTCGTATCCGTTACCGACCTGCGGAAGTCCTACGGCCGGATCGAGGCGCTCAAGGGGGTGTCGCTCCGGGTCGAGCCGGGGCAGATCTTCGGCCTGCTCGGGCAGAACGGGGCCGGCAAGTCCACCCTCATCAAGATCCTGCTCGGCATCGTCCGCAAGACCGACGGCGACGCCGACCTGCTCGGCTACCCGGCCGGCACCACCGAGGTCCGCCGGCGGGTCGGCTACCTGCCCGAGGACCACCAGTTCCCCGAATACCACACCGCCCGCAGCCTGCTGGACATCTACGGCCGGCTCTACGGCCTCTCCCGCGACGAGCGGATGAAGCGGATCGCCGAGGCGCTCGACTACGTGGGCTTGCGCAAGCGGATGGACACCCGCATCCGCACCTACTCCAAGGGGATGAAACAACGGCTCGGCATCGCCCAGTCGTACTTCCACGACCCGGAAGTGATTTTCCTCGACGAGCCGACCGACGGCGTGGACCCGGTCGGCCGCAAGGAGATCCGCGACCTGCTGCTGCAACTCAAGAAGGAGGGGCGGACGGTCTTCGTCAACTCGCACCTGCTGGGCGAGGTGGAGATGATCTCCGACCGGGTGGCGATCCTGCATCAGGGCGAGCTGGTCCGCTACGGCACCGTGGCCGACCTGACCCGGCAGGAGGGGCGGTTCGTCATCGGGCTGGCCCCCGGGTCGGCGTTCCCGGCCGAGGAGGTGGCCCGGCTCGGGTTCAAGGCGGCCCCGGCCGGCGAGCACTGGGAGGTGGTGGTCGGCGACCGTCCGGAGGACATCGACAAGGTCCTGGCCCTCCTGGCCGAGAAGGGACTCAAACTCCGGCACCTGATCGAGAAGAAGCAGACGCTCGAAGACGTGTTCGTGTCCATGGTCGAGTCGGCCGAGCCGGGGACCGACCGCCGGCCGGTCCGCGTCGCCCGACCCGTCAGCGCCCGGAGGGTGGACCGTTGAATCGATTTATCGCCATCCTCAAGGACTCGTACCGCGAGGCGCTGAGCACCTGGGTCGTCCCGGT
>DASSAT010000697.1:0-4310 GCA_035699305.1 Fimbriiglobus sp.
AGACAGGGTGCTCGGCTGTCGCCCCAGGCCCCCGGTCCGTGAAGCAAGAGCGGCCGGGACGGCCGCGGTCCCAGGGGAGACCCACATTATGCGCGTGGAGTTACACGGCCGCCTTCACCGTCGCCTTGAGCTTTTCCAGCCCGGTCCGGGCGACCTCGTGCGGGTCGCGCTTCCAGTAGTCGTGGTTGAACAGCTCCAGCGACAGATACCCTCGATAGCCGATCTCCTTCAGCGCCCGGATCATGTCGCCCAGCGGGGCCACCCCGTCGCCAGGGAAGACGCGGTCCTGGTCCACGATCGTCGGCCGGTCGATCTTCGGGTAGTCGTTGACGTGGAAGATGCCGATGGCGCTGGGGCCAAGCAACTTCAGCCCGGCGAAGTCGGAGCCGCCCTTGTACAGGTGGTAGACGTCCGGCAAGAGTGCCGCGCCCTCCCGACCGCACTCGGCCGCCACCAGCCACGTCTCGCCGAGCCGACTGAGCGTCTTCGAGTGGCCCCAGACCTCGACCAGCGGCGTCACCCCCATCGACCGGCCCAGCTCCAGCAGGTCGCGGTAGCGGGCGGCCGCAGCCAGCAGGTCCGTCACCGGCTGCGACGCCTTCGGGTCGTCGCGCCGGCTGCCGCCGCCGGTCGCCCCGACCGGCGGGGCGGCCAGTCGCTGGCCGCCGATCTGCTGCACTTTGTCCATGTCGCGCTTCGCCGTCTCCAGCCCCTTCTTGCGGCGGGCGTCGTCGGCCACCACCCACTCGGCGAACCCGATCGCGTCCGGCACACGCAGCCCCGCGTCGGCGATTCGCTTGCCGAGGTCCTTGAGCGACCCGCCGCCCTTCGTGTACTCGTCCAGCTCGGCTATCCACGGCTCGATGGCCTGGTAGCCCGCCTTCGCGGCGATGTCGATCAGCTCGGCGATCGGCCGCGGCTTGCCCCACCGGCCCTCGGCGAGCCGGACGGTGCTGGTGTTCAGACAGTACCCGAACGGGTCGGCGGGCTTGGCGGGTTGCACGGCCTTCGCCTCCGCGGCCAGCACGGCCGTCGCGCCGGCCAACATGGCCCGGCGGGTGATCGGTTCCGTCATCGTTCCCTCGCGTCGGTCGGTTGGCGGGCCGGCTTCAGTGCGATACCATGTGCAGGCCCACTCGGAGGAACCTCACGACATGATGACGCTCTCCCTGGCGGCTGTCTACCTGCTGCCTTACGGCCCGGCCGCGGAACCGGGCTACCCCAACCCGAAACTGCTGGTCGAGCCGGCGAACCTGGCAAAGAATGCGGATCGGTTCCGAGTACTCGACGTCCGATCCAGAGTGAACTACGACGCCGGGCACGTCCCCGGGGCGGTGCCGGCGGCGACCGGCCCGTGGTCGCGCGCGGTCACGGAAGGGAAAGCCGACGCTGCGTTCTGGAAGCGGGCGCTGGCCGCTGTCGGGGTCACGCCGGACCGGCCGGTCGTGGTGGTGTCCGACAACGTCCCCGCCGCGGCCCGGGTGTGGTGGCTGCTGTCCCTGGCCGGGGTGCCGGACGTGCGGTTGCTCAACGGCGGGTGGACCGCCTACGCCGCGGCAAAGCTCCCCGTCAGCAAGGAAGCGACAACAGCGACGGCCCCGCCGCACGACTGGACGCCGGCCCCCGAACGTCAAGCCACAAAGGACGACGTGCTCGGCATCGTCAACAAGAAGCGGCCCGGTCAGATCATCGACGTCCGGTCGGACGCGGAGTACGAGGCCGGCTACATCCCCGGGGCGAAGCGGCTGGAGTGGACCGAGGTGATCGACCCGAAGACCAGGAAGTTCAAGCCGGCCGCCGAGTTGGCGAAGCTGTTGAAGGAACGGAGCATCGACCCGGCCGAGGAGAGTTGCAGTTATTGACAGTCCGGTGGTCGGGCGGCGGTCGTCGCCTTCGCGCTGGAGCTGATGGGGTCGAAGAAGGCCCGCAACTACTACCGCAGCTGGGCCGAGTGGGGCGCCGCCGCGGGCAAGTAAAACCCAAATCCCAAATCCCAAATCCCAAATCCCAACCAAGACCCGCTTGGTTGGGATTTGGGATTTGGGATTTACCCGCATAGGGTTGTTACTTGGCGACCGCTGTCGGCTTCTTCTCGTCGCCCTTCTCCTTCTTCAACGTGAACAGGTGGTAGCCGTTGTCCTTGGTGGACTCGAACTTCTTGGGCAACTCCTCCCCCTTGGGGTGGTAGCACAGCTTCACCTCCCCGTCCGCGGAACTGATGATCCCCTTCGCCTTCCCCGACAGTTCCTTCGGCTTGGTCATCACCATGTCGATCGTGGCCGGGTCGGCCTTCGCGTCCAGCTTGTAGGTGAACTCGAACTCGATCCCGTCCTCCCCCTTGAGGTTGATCGTCTTCTTGGTGATGGTGACCACCCACTTCTTGGCGTCGTCGCCGATCTTCTCGCCCGCCTTCGTGCCGTCGGTGATCTTGTAGGTGCCGACCAGCTTGGCCGGGTCCAGCTTGTCCGCCTTCTCGTCGTCCCGGGCCGCGGCGGCGGAGACCGCCACCAGACCTGTCCCCAGGACCAGCGCGCGAAGCCACGACATGACTGCTTCCTTTCGAGACGAGGTGACGCCCGGCCGGGGTCGGCCCCCCGCCGCGGCAGGGTGGGTTGTACGGTACGCGGCAGCCCCGGCAACCGGCCAGGGGTGGGAAACCGCTACGTCGGGCGGTTGCGGAGTTGATCGCGGATCTCGGTCAGCAGCTCCTGGTCCGTGGTCAGCGGCGGGACGGCCACCACCTCATCCCTCCTCATCCGCATGGCCCACCCGAGGAACTTTTTGATGAACAGGAACAGCGCCAGCGCCACGATCAGGAAGTTGACCACCTCACCGAGGAACTCGCCGACCAGGACTTCCGACCCGTTGACGGTGAACTTCCACCCCTTGTACCCCTGACCGCCGGGGGTGACGGCGGCGACCAACGGCATGAAGATGTTCTTGACCAGCGATTCCACGATCTTGCCGAACGCCGCCCCGATGATGACGGCGACCGCCAGGTCGATCACGTTGCCCTTCAGGGCGAACGCCTTGAACTCCTCGACCAGCGAGAGCGCCCTGCGGGTCGGGGCCAGACTGCCGATCCTGTCGAGCGGGCTCACGGGGCACCTCCGGTTTGGAGGGCGCCCCGACTCCGAGACGGGAGACCGAGCGACGGCCGGGCGCCCAGCCGACTAGGGTCGGCGGGCGGCGGGGAAAGTCAACTGGTCTTGTCGGCCGGCTTGAGGAAGTGACGGAAGGCGACGGGCGGGGTCTCCACCGGGGCCGGGGTCTGGTCCACGGTCGCAGCGGCCCGGACCTGCCGCTCGCGCATCTCCAGCAGCCGCCGCCGCTCTTCGACCTCCCGCTCGCGCTCCTCCAACTCGCTGCGGAGGTCCTGCTCCAACTCGTCCAGCTCGGCCACTCGCCGCGCCAGCGCCTGGCCCTCGCGGTCCAGCTGCGCCTGCCGCTTGTCCAGCTCGGCCAGCCGGGCGAGCAGGTGCTCGGCCTCCTCCTTGCGCCGCTCCAGCGCCTCGACCACCGGCCAGAGCTGCTTCTCCCGCCGCTCCAGCTCAACGACCTTCAGCTTGTGGGCCGTGAGCTTCGCCTCCCGGGCGGCCACCGCCTTCTCCCGGCCCGTCAGCCCGGCGAGCGTCTGGGCGAACTCGCCCTCCCGGCGGGCGAACTCCTCTTCTCGGCCGGCCAGCGCCTCGGTCCGGGCGGTCAGCGACGCCCGTTGCCGGTTCAACTCCTGCTCCCGGGTGGTGAACTCGGACTCCAGCCGCGACTCCAGCGCCGCCATTTCCTGCCGGCGACGGTCGAGGGCGGCCAGCCGGGTGGCGACGTACTGGTCGAACTGGTGCGACTCGGCGCGGACCCATTCGAGGTGGGCGGCCGCGTCGTCCGGGACCGGGCCGCTGACACCGACGGCCGGCCGTAGCGGCTGCTCGCCCGGGTTGCCGACCCAGACCGCGAACCGATCGTCAATGGGTCGGACCTGCGTCGGGGTGGACACGGTGTCGGCCCCGCCCGAGGCGGGGATGGCGAAGACGGTCTTGCACTGGGGACAGGAGATCTGCCCGCTGGGGTGGTTGGCGGGGAGCTTCCCGGAGACCCCGCAGCCGGGGCAGTTGATAATGCGTTCCATGCTCGCACCGAACGGGACAGGCCGCCGGGACGAGCGGGGCCAGGGACACCAGACACTGTAGTACACTTCACGCCGCGAGGTGGCGACCCGCGCGGATACGGAATCCGGCGCCCCGGCGAACCCCGAGCGGCAGCGAGGGGGTGGGGTGTTTCACCCCTCCCCCGGCCCCTCCCCGAAGCGGGGA
>DASSAT010000698.1:0-2622 GCA_035699305.1 Fimbriiglobus sp.
CGTGTCGATCAGCCCGCGAACGTGCTTGCAGACGTGCGCCGGGTCGTCCTCGCCGCGGTAGACCGCGTCGGCACAGGAGCAGTGCCACAGCAGACCGTCGTCGGCCGTCCGCTCCAGCGCGATCTGGTACGGCAGCCGGCCGCCGCTGACCTCCCAGGTCATCACGCACCCGGTCTCGCCCGGCGTTGGGTCCCGGTACGTCACCCGGTATTGGTACATCGCCAGCGATCGCTTCCGGTCCGGCCCGGGAAGGGTCAGGATAAGCAACCCGTAACAGGGTCGGGGTTGAGTCAGTTTCATGTCGTCACCTCGCCTTCGAACCGTTCCAACCGTCTCCGATGGTCATAGTTTACCACCGAGAGGTTAGAGGCCGACAGGTCGGTTGAGGGTGCAACATTCTCGGTAGCCGGTCCTTACGGCAAAGCGACACAGCCCACGGAGCCAGATATGGCCGTCAGCCCGCCGCCCGACGACTTCCACGCTCGGAAGGCCCAGATCCGCGAACAGGCCCGCAAGAACCGCATCGCCCAGACGGACAAGGACGCGGTCAGCCGGCGGATCGTCGGGGCGTTCATGGCCCTACCGGCCTACGTCGCGGCACGGACGGTCATGTGGTACGTGGATGCCGGCAGCGAGGTCCGCACCCGCCACGTTCTGCCGGAGGCGCTGACCGGCGGCAAGCGGATCGTCGTGCCGTACTGCATCGTCGAGACGAACCAGCTCGAACTCTTCCTGCTGGAGGACATGACCGAATTGGCCGAAGGGGCGCACAAGATTCTCGAACCCCGCGGCGATCTGCGGGCGCGGCCCGGCAAGCGGGTCGCGCCGGATGAGTTGGACCTGGTGATGGTCCCCGGGGTGGCGTTCGACCCCAGAGGGGGGCGGATGGGTCAAGGGAAGGGGTACTATGACCGGCTGCTGGCCCGGGTGCGGGCGGACGCCCCGCTGGCGGCGCTGGCGTTCGAGTGCCAAATCTTCCCAGAGATCCCGGTGGCGGACCACGACGTCTTAATGGACACTGTCTTGACCGAGGTGAAGTCGTATCCCGGCCAGGGCCGAACGGGCCAGTCGGCCTGACCGACCCGTGGCTCGAACCCCGGAGTCGTGTCATGCCGACAACCGCCCAGACAAGGCCAGCCCCCGTCCGCCTACGGGTCACCCGATTGGAGGACCGGACCACCCCCGCGCTGATCCTGCCGACGACATTCGCGATCGGCGAGGAGGTTCGCGCGGAACTAGCCACCAGGGTCTACGACACCACGAATCGGGACCGGACCGACCCGTCGCTCGTGATGCCGTATGCCACCCTACATGACCAGAACGGAGACGTGGAGACCTCCGTCGGCCTCGGCCCCATGTTCTCGGGCAGGGTCCGGGTCGCCCGCGCCGACTTCACCGGGGACGGTGTGGACGACCTGGCGGTCGGAGCCGGGCCGGGCGGTCCCCCACTGATCCGGGTGTACGCCTATCGGCCGAACCCCTTCCGGACGGACCTCGGCGGAACACTGGAACTGGTCCACGAGACCACGCCGTTCGAGGCGGCGTTCACCGGCGGGGTGTACGTGGCGGCCGGGGACCTCACCGGGGACGGCCGGGCCGACCTGGTCATCACCCCGGACCAGGGCGGCGGCCCCCGCGTCCGGGTACTCGACGGACAGACGCTGGGCGTGGTCGCGGACTTCTTCGGGATCGAGGACCCGGCGTTCCGCGGTGGGGCAAGGGCGGCTGTCGGCGACGTGACCGGCGACGAGCGGGGCGATCTCCTGGTCGCGGCCGGGTTCGGCGGTGGGCCGCGGATCGCCGTGTGGGACGGCTCATCGCTGACCGGCGGCGCGTTCACCGCCAAGCCGACCCCCGACTTCTTCGTGTTCGAGCCGACCCTGCGCAACGGCGTCTTCTTGACGTCCGGTGACCTGGACGGGGACGGGTTCGACGACGTAATCGCCGGTAGTGCCAGGGGCGGCGGTCCGCGGGTGTTCGCCCTCAGCGGGCGGGAACTCGTGCTGGACACCGGCCGGCAGAGGGTTCTCGCCAACTTCTTCGCTGGCGACCCATCGAACCGCGGCGGGGTCCGGCTAGCCGTCAAGAACCTGAACGGGGACAACCGGGCGGACCTGGTGACTGCGTCTGGGGACGGCAACGTAGACTTCAACACTAGTAGACAGGTGATCATATTCTCGGGCGCGACGCTCACCACTAGTGGCACCCCGCCGCCACTGGATGAGCTATTCAACGGCGGAGGCGGGCTCAGCTTCGTCGGCGGACTCTACGTCGGATAAGCCACTGGTCCGGGGGTGACAGCTCGGGTACGCTAGCCGCGACCGCCCGCCCGAACCTGACACCCCCGGACACCCACCATGTCGCCGGAAGTCCCGCCCCCCGACCGCCGGCAACTGCTCCACTCCCTCGCCGTCCTGGGGATCGGCACCGCCGCGTTCCAGCGTGCCGCCGTCGCCGAGGTCGCCCGTGCCGACGGACCGCCCCGCGTCACCGCGGAGATGGTCAAGAACGCGGAGTGGGTCGCCGGCCTGACCCTCACCGCCGACGAGCGCAAGGCCGTCGCCTCGTCCCTCACTCGCACGCTGCGCGGCTACGCCGACGCCCGCAAGGTCGAGTTACCCA
>DASSAT010000699.1:0-4192 GCA_035699305.1 Fimbriiglobus sp.
CTGAACCGCATCGCCTCGCTGCCGAACCGCGCGATGTCGTAGCGGCTGCTGGCCGTCGCCATCAGCTCGATCCCGCAGCAGGCGGTGGCGAACGGCATCGGCCAGAGGCTGTGCTTGCGGACCTGGTTGGCCAGCCAGTCCAGCGGGGCGATCATGAAGTCCGGGACCAGGCTGTTTATCGCCACGAGAACACCCCCTTCCGCCATGCGTAGACGTAGGCGATGGCCAGAGTGGCAAGGAACACCAGGATTTCCACGAACACGATGGTGCCGAACGTCTGCCGCCAGGCCGGGTTGCCCCCCTCGCCGTAGGCCGCCACCGCCCACGGGTAGAGGAATAAGAGTTCCACATCGAAGACCAGGAACAGGATGGCGATCAGGTAGAACTTCACGTCGAACTGCATCCGGGCCGAGCCGACCGGGTCCATGCCGGACTCGTAGGGCATCTGCTTGACCCGGGTCGGCTTGCGCGGCTTGAGGAACGGGACGTGCGACGCCGCGATGATGGCCGTCGCCATTCCGACCACGACCGCCGCGTAGATCAGCACCGGGTAGTACGCGGCGAGATCGAAGGCGGGCTCCAGCCCGGCGGGCGTTGGGACGGGGACCGGGGTCGTCATCGCACCTCCGCTGGCCGACAGGGCTTGTGAAAAACTTCACAAGGCGGGGCAAAAACAAACCTCGACATCCGTCGAGGTTCGGCCAACCTGTCAGGGCTAATGTACCGACGCCGGGGGGACCGTCAAGAAACCCCTGCCGGTCAAGTAGCGGTCGATACTGGTCGCCTCATGAACCCGAAGACGTCTCCGTAGATGCCCCCGGCAATGTTGTCGGGGGTGTCGTGTTCGATGTCCTCTGCTATTCCGAGCTTGCTGGTCCATGTTCCAGTCGGCAATTGTCGGGCGGCGTGCGTGTATCTCCCGGCCGCGTCGGCGTACAGTGCGATCCTCTCGAACCCGGGTTCCAGATCGCCCGGGCCGCACGGTACGAAGCCGACAGCGGCGAACGCCGCGATCAGGTCCTCGATCCGGTCCGCGTCGGGGTCGGCGGGGGTGGGCCAGTGGAACTTCGGTCCGGGTTGCCACCAGTGCGTGCTGTCGTTGGCCGCCCAGGCCAGGCAGTTGTACCTGTGGTCGGCCGGGCTTGTGATCCGGGAGTTGGCCGCGGTGAGCCAGGGGAAGTGGTGGTCCGGCATCGGAGTCAAACCAGTTGGCGCCGGCGACCCCATTCCAGCCACGCATCGACCATCCGATCAACTACGCCGTTGGTGTCCGGCGGGACGGGGTCCTCGCCGGTGATCGCCTCCAAGGCCCAGAACCAGAAGTTCGGCTCGCGCTGGAGTTCCTTCAGGATCAACGGGACCGCCGGCCGACCGAGGCCGATGATCCGCTGGTACGGTTCCAGCATCGCCATCTGCCGGGTGTTCGATAGGTATCCCGATCGCTCTTTCCAATCCGCGGCCAGCGCCTCGAACTGCTCGCGAAGCTCCTCGGACGATAGCGTCTCGCGGAACCGGGTGGCTGCTCCCGACATGGCGACTCCCCCACGAAGTAATCCGGTCCCATGATTGTCCTCGGCCCGGGAAGGGGGCGTCAAGTCTTGTAGCGGGCGCGGACGGTTCGTCCCGGGCCTCCCGAGGCGATATGCTGTAGCATTGCTGGTTACTCGGCTGCCGGAAGCAGTGGACGAACCCCCGCCCGGGTGATGAAATCGCCATATGTCCCCGGAGGAACGCCATGCCCCGGACCCTCCTCGCCGCACTCGCCGCCATGTGCATCGTCACCGACGCCGACGCCCAGACCGCCTACCGCAAGCCGCCGAAGGCCGTCGCCGACATCCTCGACGCCCCGCCGACACCGGCCGTCTCGCTCAGCCCCGACCGCAAGATCATCGCGCTCGTCACCAGCAGCCGTTACCCGTCGATTGCCGATCTCGCCGAGCCGATGCTGCGGCTGGCCGGGCTGCGCATCAGCCCCAGGACCAACGGCCCCGCCCGCGCTCCGCGCGTGACCGGCATCGCGCTGATGCCCGTGGACGGCGGCGAGCCGCGGCCGGTCAAGCTCCCCGAGGGCGGCAAACCGTCCAGCCCGCACTGGTCCCCGGACGGCAAGCGGTTCGCCGTCACCAACACGACGCCGACCGGTATCGAACTGTGGGTCGGCGACGTGGCCTCGGCCGCGCTGAAGAAGGTCGAGGGCGTGACCCTGAACGCGGCGATCGGCGACGCGGTGCAGTGGATGCCGGACGCGAAGACGCTGCTGGTGCAACTCGTCCCGGCGGGCCGCGGCCAGCCGCCCGTCGCCCCGGAGACGCCGCCCGGCCCGACGATTCAGGAAGCCAGCGGCAAGGCTGCCCCGGTCCGAACCTACCAGGACCTGCTCAAGAACGCCCACGACGAGGACCTGTTCGGCCACTACGCCACGTCGCAACTCGCCACGGTCGCGGTCGGATCGGGGGCGGCCACGCCGATCGGCAAGCCCGGCGTTTACCTCAATGCCGAGCCGTCGCCGGACGGCAAGCTCCTGCTCGTGTCTCGGATCAAGCGGCCGTACTCGTACCTGTACCCGGTCTGGTCGTTCCCGCGGGTGATCGAGGTGTGGGACCTGACCGGGAACGTGGTCCACACCGTTGCCGACCTGCCGTTGCAAGACCAGGTGCCTATTCAAGGCGTGCCGACCGGCCCGCGGGCGGTGCAGTGGGTGCCGAACCGGCCCGCCACGCTGGTCTGGACGGAGGCACTCGACGACGGCGACCCGAAGAAGAAGGTGCCGCACCGCGACCAGCTGTTCACCCAGGCCGCGCCGTTTTCGGACAAGCCGCACCCGGCCGGCAAGGTGGTGCACCGCTATGCCGGGCTGAGCTTCTTCGAGGACGGCGACACGGTCCTGCTCCGCGACTACGACCGCGACCGCCGGTGGGGCCGGACCATCCTGGCGAACCTCGCCGACCCGGAGGCCGAGCGGACGGTGGTCTTCGACCGCTCCATCCAGGACCGGTACAACGACCCCGGCACGCCGGTGATGAGGCCGCTGCCCAACGGGCAGCGCGTCCTCCGCACCGCCCCGGGAGGCCGGTTGTTCCTCTCCGGCTCGGGCGCGACGCCGAAGGGCGAGTTCCCGTTCCTCGACCTGTTCGACCTCAAGACTGGGAAGACCGAACGCCTCTTCCGGTGCGGCGACAAGGAGTACGCCTCCGTTGCCGCGGTGCTGGCGGACGACGGCTCGAAACTGCTGATCCGCCGCGAGTCGCCGACCGACCCGCCGAACTACTTCCTGCGGACCAACGGCCAAGAGAAACCGCTCACGAAGTTCCCCGACCCGTTCCCCGAGCTGCACAAGGTCAAGCAACAGCTCGTGACGACGAAGCGGCCGGACGGGGTGACGATCTCGTTCACCCTGTACCTGCCGCCGGGGTACGAGGCGGGGAAGAAGCTGCCCACCGTGTTCTGGGCGTACCCGCGGGAGTTCAACACCGCCGACACCGCCGGGCAGGTGAGCGGGTCGCCCAACCAGTTCGTCCGCCCAGCCGGCACCTCGCACCTGTTCTTCCTGACCCAGGGGTACGCGGTCATGGACGAGGTGACGATCCCCATCGTCGGCGCGCCGGAGAAGGCCAACGACACCTACGTCGAGCAGCTGGTGTCCAGCGCCAAAGCGGCCATCGACAAGGCGGCGG
Source organism: Fimbriiglobus sp. (assembly GCA_035699305.1). Lineage (GTDB taxonomy): Bacteria > Planctomycetota > Planctomycetia > Gemmatales > Gemmataceae > DASSAT01. The sequence goes on from DASSAT010000699.1 coordinate 3,675, forward strand.
AACTCGGCCCGATCGACACCGACCGGATCGGGGTCATGGGCCACAGCTACGGGGCGTTCATGACGGCGAACCTGCTGGCGCACTCGGACCTGTTCCGGGCCGGGGTCGCCCGCAGCGGGGCGTACAACCGGACGCTGACGCCGTTCGGGTTCCAGAACGAGCGGCGGACGTTCTGGGAGGCGCCGGACGTGTACGGCAAGATGTCGCCGTTCTACTTCGCTCACAAGATCAACGAGCCGCTGCTGTTGATCCACGGCGAGGCGGACAACAACTCCGGCACCTTCCCCGTGCAGTCGGAGCGGATGTACCAGGCGGTCCGCGGCACCGGCGGGACGGTGCGGCTGGTGATGTTGCCGCACGAGTCGCACGGGTACGCGGCCCGGGAGTCGGTGGGGCACGTCCTGGCCGAGATGATCGACTGGTTCGACAAATACGTGAAGGGCGCCGGCCCGCGGCCGCCCAAGGGGACCGGGGAGAAGTAACTCTTGTTCCCTCCCCCCCTTGGGGGGGAGGGTTAG
>DASSAT010000700.1:0-2682 GCA_035699305.1 Fimbriiglobus sp.
CTACACCACAAAGGACATCGGGCGAAAGTTCCCTAGAGACTCCGAATCGGAACTACTGACCCTACAAATGCCCGGACGAAACCCTTGAACCGGAACTGGACTGCGATGCACCCGCTTAACGACCACCTGCTGAACCTGACCCGTCGGCAATTCTTCGGCTCATCCGGGCTGCGGCTCGGCGGGGTCGCGCTGGCGGCGCTCGCCGGCCGACAGGCGAACGCCGCGCCGCCGGCCCGCGTCCACCCGCCGCTGCCGGGGCTGCCGCACCACACGCCGACTGCCAAGAGCGTCATCTACCTGCACATGAACGGCGGGCCGAGCCAGTTCGAGACGTTCGACCACAAGCCGAAGCTCAGCGAGTTCTTCGACAAGGAGCTGCCGGACTCCGTCCGCATGGGCCAGCGAATCACCACCATGACCAGCGGCCAGGCCCGGTTCCCGGTCGCCCCGAGTATGTTCAAGTTCGCGCAGCACGGCGAGTGCGGCATGTGGGTGAGCGAACTGCTGCCGCACATCGCGAAGCACGCGGACGACATCGCCCTTGTGAAGACGGTCCACACCAACGCCATCAACCACGACCCGGCCTGCACGTTCGTGATGACCGGCAGCGAGGTGCCGGGCAAGCCGAGCGTCGGGTCGTGGCTGGCCTACGGCCTCGGCAGCGAGAGCAACGACCTGCCGGCGTTCGTCGTCCTCACCCCGTGGTGGACCTCGAAGGCCGCCGCTCAGGCGCTCTTCTCGCGGATGTGGGCCAGCGGGTTCCTGCCCACGAAGTACAGCGGCGTCGCGCTGCGCAGCGTCGGCGACCCGGTGCTCTACGTGAAGGACCCGGCCGGCGTCAAGCGGCCGAACCGCCGGGCCATGCTCGACACCCTCGGCGAGCTGAACCGCAGGACGTTCGACGAGTACGGCGACCCGGAGACGCTGACCCGGATCGCCCAGTACGAGATGGCGTTCCGCATGCAGACCAGCGTCCCGGACCTGGTGGACCTGTCGAGGGAGTCGAAGGAGACGCTGGAGCTGTACGGCCCGGAGGTGCGCAAGCCGGGGTCGTTCGCGGCCAGCGCGCTGCTCGCCCGGCGCCTCGTAGAGCGCGGCGTCCGGGCGGTGCAAATCCTCCACCGCGGCTGGGACCAGCACGGCAACCTGCCGAGGGACTTGAAGTCGCAGTGTCTCGACACCGACCAGCCGACGGCGGCGCTCCTGACCGACCTCAAGCGGCGGGGGCTGCTCGACTCGACGCTGGTGGTCTGGGGCGGCGAGTTCGGCCGGACGGTGTACAGCCAGGGGACGCTGACGAAGACGAACTACGGCCGCGACCACCACCCGCGGAACTTCTGCATGTGGCTGGCCGGCGGCGGGGTCAAGGGCGGGGTCGTCCACGGCGAGACCGACGACTTCAGCTACAACGTGGCCGAGGAACCGGTCCACGTCAACGACCTGAACGCCACCATCCTGCACTGCCTGGGGATCGACCACGCGAAGTTCACGTTCAAGTTCCAGGGTCTCGACCAGCGGCTGACCGGCGTCGAGGAGCAGCACGTCGTCCGCGAGCTGCTGAGCTGACGCCCGCCCCGGGCAAGGCCGCCAAGGTCGCCAAGATCGCCAACTTTTGACGGACGCCCCCCGCCCCGTCGCGTCTCCCGAAAGCCGTCTCCGTGCTTGACATCGGTAGATTCCGGGCCATATACTAATGTACATTAGTATATGGCCGGACGCCCTCACGGCGCCCGAGTCGGGGGTTTGCCATGCGCCCGTGGACCGACGAGTTGTGTTCCGACGTCCGGCCGGCGGCCATCGACTGGCTGTGGCCGCGATACCTGGCCCGGGGGAAGCTCGCCATCCTCGACGGCGACCCCGAGATGGGCAAGTCGCTCGTCACCCTCGACCTGATTGCCCGGCTCAGCCGCGGCGGTCCGCTGCCGGACGGAACGCACTTGCCGGGGCCGTGTACCAGCGTCCTGCTGTCCGCCGAGGACGACGCCGCGGACACGATCCGGCCGCGGGCCGAGGCCGCCGGGGCCGACCTGTCCCGGCTGGTGCTGCCGAACTTCGGCGGGCGGGTGCCGCGGTTCCCGGACGACCTGCCGGCCCTGGAGGAGCTGGTCGTCGAGCGAGCCGCCGGCCTGGTGGTGATCGACCCGCTGATGGCCTTCCTGCCGCCGCGGGTGGCGGCGAACAACGATCAGTGCGTGCGGCTGGCGCTGACCCCGCTGGCCGGGCTGGCGGCGCGGACCGGCTGCGCGGTGAAGTTCGTCCGCCACCTGGCGAAGGCCGGTCGGGACCGGGCGGTGTACCGGGGTCAGGGGAGCATGGGGATCATGGCGGCGGTGCGGACCGCGCTGTTCGCGGCCCCGCACCCGGCCGACCCGGACGGCCGGGTGCTGGCGGTGGCGAAGAGCAACATGGGCCGCCGGCCGCCGGCGCTGGGTTATCGGGTGGTCGGGTCGGCGACGGGTCAGCCGGTGGTGGAGTGGACTGGCCCGGTGGAGCTGACGGCGGACGGGTTGTGCCGACGCCAGCCGGCGACCGGTGTGAAGGCGCGGGACCGGGCGACGGACTGGCTGAGGCGGGAGTTGTCGGGCGGCCCGCGGCCGGCGGCGGACCTGTACGCGGCGGCGGCCGCGGCGGGCATCCCGGAGCGGACTCTGGAGCGGGCCAAGAAGGATCTGCCGGTGCGGT
>DASSAT010000701.1:0-8841 GCA_035699305.1 Fimbriiglobus sp.
CCGCGGCCGTCCCGGCCGCTCTTGCTCCGCACGTCGGGGCGCTCAGGCGTCGTCAACAGCCCTTGACCCGGGTAGCAAGAGCGGCCGGGACGGCCGCGGTCCCAGGGAAGACACCTCGCTACTTGAGTCCATTCCGGCGACTCGGTTGAATTCCCACCCCCGAATCATCCGATTGTACCGATTGTGCCGACCGGCGCGATCCGGTCCCCGTACACCCTCGCCCCGATCAGGAGCCGACCATGCGGGCCAACCGTCCGACGCTGCTCCAACTCGAAGACCGCACCGCCCCGGCCACCCTGTCCGGGACCGTCTTCGCCGACGTCAACGCCAACGGCATCCAGGACGCCAGCGAGCCGGGGTTGCCCAACGTCGCCGTCCAGGTGGACGCCTTCGGCGACGGCATCCCCGACTTCGCCGCCACCACCGACGCCGGCGGCCGGTTCGCCGTCGCCGGGCTGCCCGACGGCGCCCACACCCTCCACGTCACCGCCCCGGCCGGGTCCACCCCGGTCTCGCCGACCACCCAGACCCTCATCGTCGCCGGCGGCACCGACGTCAGCACGATCGTCGGCGTCAAGCCCGGCGGCGGCGTCACCGGCACCGTCTACGCCGACCTCAACGGCAACGGCGTCCGCGACGCTGGCGAGCCGGGCGCCGGCGGCGTCGCCGTCACCCTCGACACCTTCGCCGACACCAGCCCCAACGCCACCGTCCTCACCCTGGCCGACGGGTCGTACGCCTTCGCCAGCGTCCCGGACGGCACCCACGTGGTCGGCGTCACGCCGCCGGTCAACTACTTCCCCTCCGGGCCGAACGCCCGCCACGCCGGCATCGCCGCCGGGTCCACCGCGACCGGCATCGACTTCGCGCTGCGGCCGGCGTCCGCTATCGGCGGCAAGGTCCTCTTCGCCGACATCAGCCCCGGCCGGCCGGGCATCGCCGGCCTGACCGTGCAGCTCGACCTGAACAACGACGATATCGTGGACGCCTCCACCGTCACCGACAAGACCGGGGCGTACCTGTTCACCAACGTCCCCAACGGCTTGCACGCTGTCCGCGTCGCCGCGCCGGCCGGGGCCGTCTTCAACGTCCCGGCCAACGTCAACCAACTCGTCACCATCGTCAACGGCGACATCAAGGGCGGGCTGAACTTCGGCGTGCTGCTGCCCGGGGCGGTAACAGGCGGGCTGTTCCTGGACCTCGACCGCGACGGCCAGCGCGACCCCGGCGAGCGCAGCCTGATCCCGGCCCGGGTGCAGGTGGACCTGTACAACTCCGGCGCGCTGGTGAACGTCGGCGCCCAGATGCGGGCGGACGGCACGTTCATCTCTGGCGGGCTGCCGGACGGCACCCATGCGCTGATCGTCACTCCGACTGTCGGTTACGCCTCGGCGGCGCCGATTCGTTCGACATTCACCGTCACCGGCGGGTCCACGGCCTCGACCCCGGCGGGCGCGGTCGAGTCGATGGCCGGGTCCACCCTGGCAATCGGCCACGGGATGACCGGCAACGTGCAGACGTTCACCTTCGCCCCCGGGCCGGACGGGTCGCTGCAAACGGTCCCGGGGCGGACCACCAACACCCCGGCCCGGACCTCCGCCCGGGTGGTGGCCGCCGACTTCAACGGCGACGGGGTGGACGACACGATCACCGCCACCGGCCCCGGCGAGCCGAACCTGATCCGCGTCTACGACGGGGCGACCGGGGCCGAGTTGGTGCCCGGCGGCATCGCGGTGTTCGAGCGGACGTTCGCCGGCGGGCTGAACCTGGCGGCCGGCGACTTCAACCGCGACGGCAAGGCGGACATCGTGGTCTCCGCGGACACCGGCGGCGGCCCGCGGGTGCAGGTGCTCGACGCGGCGCAGTTCCAGGCCGGGGCGGACCCGGCCCGCGGGCTGGTGCTGGCCGACTTCCTGGGGATCGAGGACGCCCACTTCCGCGGCGGCACCCGGGTAGCGGTCGGCGACGTCAACGGCGACAAGATGCCGGACATCGTTGTTGCCGCCGGACAGGGGGGCGGCCCGCGGGTGGCGATCTTCGACGGCCGGTCGATCGCCCCGACGGCGACGCCGTTCCGGGTGGTCGGCGACTTCTTCGTGTTCGAGAGCCGGCTGCGGAACGGAGCGACGGTGGCGGTCGGCGACGTGGACGGCGACGGCCTCGCGGACCTGGTCGCGGGTGCCGGCCCCGGCGGTGCTCCTCGCGTGGCGGTGTTCGGCGGGTCCGGGATCGCGGCCGGGGAGGGGATCGGTTCGCCGCGGGTGGTGGACTTCTTCGTGACCGGCGACACCAGCAGCCGCAAGGGCACGCGAGTGGCGGTGAAGGACCTGGACCGGGACGGGCTGGCGGACGTGATCGCCACGGTGAGCAGCCGGGCCTACGTCTATACGGCGGCGGGCATCCGGGCGTTCCACCAGTCCCCGCTGCCGGGGATGACCGGCCCCGGCACGTCGGCCGGACTGGTCCCGTTCGGCGACGGCGCCGGCGGTGTGTTCGTCGGGTAGGGGCAGCTTGCGGCGGATTTCTCTCCGGCGGTGCCGGGTGCCCATCACTGCGGGCGCCTAGCACCGCCGGAAACGTTTAGCGGATCGGGAAACATCCAGCTGTGGTTTGCGGGGACCAGTCGCGGAGTTTAGCCTACGAGTCGAGGGTGCACGCGTGGCGGGCGAGCAAATCAAACGGACACGGCTGGTTCAGACCGACCGGTACGTCGTGGCGGTCGAAGTCGAGCTGGTGGTCCCACCGGACGACCCAGGCGAGCCGTGCTACACCGATTTCGGCTCGCGCTACAAAAACATCCTCGCCCATTGTGTCTACCTCCCTGGCGACCTCGGTACTGGACGATTCCCAACGTGCGTTTTGCTCTACTGCAAGTACGCACGTTCGCCTGCTGGCACCCGCAGGTAGCGGCAAAACCCTCTCGTTGCTGTGGCGGTGCCTGAACTTATCCGAAGGTCCGAATGGCACGAAGCACCGGTTCCTCGTAATCACCTTCACTCGCGCCGCACGGGACGAACTGAAGGACCGCATCAACACCTGACGTGCCTTTGTGGTGAATACCTTGGTCCGGCTACGGCTCCCGCGCCACCACCACCGCCTCGGCCCGGGTCGGGCCGTCGTGCAGCTGCCGGACCGCAGCCTCCATCGCATCGCGCCGCTTGAGGTAGTCGGCGTGGGCCTCGCCCTCCAGCGGCCGCACGTCCACGAAGATGTCGTCGGTGCCGCAGCCCGGGCAGTGGTAGTACAGGAACCGCACGCCCGACAGCCCGGCGGCCTTGCGGTCCGCCTCCATCTCCTTCGACTCTTCGCGGCACAGGTCCACGGCGGCGAACGGCCGGCGACAACGGGTGCACTCTCGATCCACGACGGACACTCCTTCCAGGGATCGGGCGACGGGGCGACCGGCCGGGCAGCGGGGCCGACAGATGGGCGGAAACAACTCTTGATGCTAGACGGGCCGGGGCCGAACCGGAAGAAAAACCCGGCGGCCGGCCGGGTTTGAATCGACCGATTGATCTAATTATCGCTTATCCAATTCGACCCGGCACACCGGTGCCCCGACGTTCCGTCGCCTCGCATCGCCGACGGCCCCGACCGGCGCCGGGTCGGTCGGGCTGCGCCGTGGCGGCGGCACACTAGTTGTGTAAATCTGGCAGACTCCCTGATGCGCACCGCCTCGGGTTGCGCTAAACTTCGGAGTGGGCAGCCGTGCGGGCGGGCCGTCCGATGACCGATACCAAGACCCGCGCGGCCCTATCGCGCAAGCTGGGCGCGTCGCAGGAGCTGCTGCTCGGCACCACCTCCCCCAACCCGAACCGGAGAGCGTCAAGCCATGGCGAAGACGAAGAAGCCGGCAGCCAAGAAGAAACCGGCAGCCAAGAAGAAGCCGGCAGCCAAGAAGTCAGCGGCCCGCACCCTGACCAAGGCCAAGGCGGGCGCCAAGAAGAAGGCGGCGCCGGCCAAGAAGCCCGTCGCCAAGAAGAAGGCGGTGACGAAGAAGGCGCCGGCCCGGATGGCGGCCCCCGCCCCGGCCCGGGTGGCGGCCCCGGTCGTCCCGCCGCCGGTCCGGGTCGAGCCGCCTCCGCCCGAACCGCCCCCGTCCTTCGGCCTGCCGCCGACCATGTAGCGGGACGGCCTCACGGGTCCGCGCCAGCGGGCGCGCCCCGAGCCAACGCCTTGTGCAACTCCGCGGGATCGACCGGCTTGGTCAGGTGCCGGTCGAACCCCGCCTCCCGGGACCGCCGCCGGTCGTCGTCGTGGCCCCACCCGGTCAAGGCGATCAGCCGCGCCCCTCGCAGGGCCGGGTCGGCCCGCAGCCGCCGCGCCACCTCCAGCCCGGACAGGCCCGGCATGCCGATGTCGCAGACAACGGCGTCCGGCTTGAACCGGGCCGCCTCCTCCAGCCCGGTCGGGCCGTCGTAGGCCACCCGCACCTCACACCCCATCGCCCGCAGCACCGCCGCCAGGCTGTCCGCCCCGTCCCGGTTGTCGTCGATCACCAACACCTTGTTGGAATGATGAATGATGAATGATGAATGATGAATGGGGACCGTCTCCGTTGCCTTCGATTCATCATTCATCATTCCGAATTCATCATTCCGCACCGGCAACCGGACGGTGAACGTGCTGCCGCGGCCGGCGCCGGGGCTTTCGGCGACGATGGTGCCGCCGTGCATCTCGACCAGCCCGCGGACCAGCGCCAGCCCAATCCCCAGCCCGCCCTGCGACCGCTCCCGGGCCGGGGCCACCTGCGAGAACATCTCGAACAGCCGCGGCAGGTGCTCGGTCGGGATGCCGATGCCAGTGTCGGCCACGGCCACCGTCACCACGTCGCCGTCGCGTTCGGCGCTCAACCGGATGCGGCCGCCGCGGTCGGTGTACTTGGCGGCGTTGGTCAAGAGATTAGCGAACACCTGCGCCAGCCGGGTCGGGTCGGCGTCCAGCCAGACCGGTTCCGGCGGCAGCTCGACGGTCAGCTCGTGGCCGGCCGCCGCGATCGCCGGGTCGGCCGTCTCCCGGGCGGCCTGCACCACCGCCGCCAGTTCGACCCGCTGCCTCTGGAGCGGCAGCTTGCCGCGGGTGATCCGCGACACGTCGAGCAGGTCGTCGATCAGCCGGACCATGTGCCGGACCTGACGCTCGATGATCTCCCGGGTGGACGTCAGGTGCGGATCCGGCGGGCCGGCCACCTGGAGGATGCGGATGGCGTTGCGGATGGGCGCCAGCGGGTTGCGCAGCTCGTGGGCCAGGGTCGCCAGGAACTCGTCCTTGCGGCGGTCGGCGTCCCTGAGCGCCTCCTCCGCCTCGCGCTGCTCGGTGACGTCGGTGTTTGTCCCGAACCAGCGGACAACGCGGCCTTCCGCGTCGCGGATCGGCAGGGCTCGCGAGAGGAACCAACGGTAGCTGCCGTCCCGGCCCCGGAGCGGGAACGTGTCCTCCCACGGCTCGCCGGTGTCCCAGGAGCGCTGGATGCGCGCGACCACGTCGAGCGCGTGGTCGGGGTGGTGGACCTGTTTCCAGCCCCAGCCCTGCATCTGCTCCAGGGTCGTGCCGGTGTAGTCGAACCACCGCCGGTTGTACCAGAAAATCCACCCCTTCGCGTCGGCCATCCAGGCGAACTGCGAGATGTTGTCGGCCAGCGTGCGGAAGCGCTCCTCGCTCTCGCGCAGCGCCTCCTCGGCCCGCTTGCGGTCGGTGACGTCGATCGCCACCCCGCCGGTCAGCGCCGGCTCGCCGTCCGGCCCCGGGATCGGGAACTTGCTGACCAGCGAGTGGTGCACCGTCCCGTCCGGGTGCGTCAGCGTCTCGACCACCTGCCCCCCGGACCCGTCGGCCAGGGCCGCCCGGTCGTTCGCCCGGAACAGCGCCGCGGTCTCGGCCGGGAACACCTCCTCGTCGGTCTTGCCGTACAGCTCCGCCGCCGCGGTGCCGAACGCCGCGGCCGCCGCCTCGTTGGCGTAGACGTACCGCCCCTGCCGGTCCTTGATCCAGGCCAGCCCCGGCAGGTGCCGCATGAACCGGGCGAACCGCTCCTCGCTCTCGCGCAGCGCCGCCCCGGCCTCCCGCCGCACCCGCGCCAGCCGCAGGTGCGCTTCGACCCGGGACAACATCTCCCGGGCGCTGAACGGCTTGACCAGGTAGTCGTCGGCCCCGGCGTCCAGTCCCTCGACCCGGCTCTCCTCCCCGGCCCGGGCCGACAGCAGGATGATCGGCACGCCCGCGGTCCGGGCATCGGCCCGCAGTTCCTTGAGCAGCCCGAACCCGTCCAGTCGCGGCATCATCACGTCGGCCAGCACCAGGTCCGGCACGCGCTCCCGGGCCGCCGCCAGTGCCGCCGCCCCGTCCGCGACGGCCTCGACCTCGTACCGCCCGGCCAGCAGCCGGACCAGGTGCTCCCGCATGTCGGCGTTGTCGTCGGCCACCAAGACCCTTGCCAACGCGGAACGTGGAACGCGGAACGCGGAATGAAGAACAGATACGTCTTCTTCTTCCGTTCCGCGTTCCGCGTTCCGCGTTCCGCGCTCAGCAGGGAGCCACCGCAGCGCCTCCTCGACGAACGGGCCGGCGCCGACCGCCGTGGCCGCGAGGGTGCGGCTGCCGCCGACCCGGTCGGGCGGCAAGTGGGCCGTCCCCAGCGGGACCGTGACGACAAACGTCGTCCCTTTTCCGAGGGTGCTCTCGGCCCGGATAGTGCCACCGTGCAGTTTGACCAACTCCTGCACCAGGGCCAGTCCGATGCCGCTGCCTTCGTGGGTGCGGCCGCGGGCGTCCCGGACCCGGTGGAACCGCTCGAAGAGGCGCGGCAGCTCGTCGGGGGGAATACCCGTGCCGGTGTCGCGGACCCGCAGTTCGACCCAGGAGTCAGGAGTCAGGGGGCGGAGGTCAGAAGTCAGAGGTCGGAGATCAGAAGTCAGAGGTCGGAAGTCAGGAGTCGGGAGACAGGCATCAGGAGTCAGGCCAGATGACCCCCGCAATTCGCTGCTGACCTCTGACCTCTGACCTCTGACCTCTGACCTCTGACTTCCGACTTCCGACTTCCGACTTCCGACCCCTGACTCCTGACCCCTGTCCCCTGACCCCTGACGCACTTCGACCGAAATCGAGCCTTCGAAGGTGAACTTCAAGGCGTTGGAGAGCAGGTTGAGGACGACCTTCTCCCACATGTCCCGGTCCACGTAGACCGGCCCGGGGAGCGGCCGGCAATCGACCGACAGCCGCAACCCGGCCCGCTCGACGGCCGACCGGAACACGCTGGCCAGGTCCGCCGTGAGGGCAGACAGGTCGGTCGGCTCGTACACCGCCTGCACCCGGCCGGCCTCGATCCGGGCGAAGTCCAGCAGAGTGTTGACCAGCTTCAGCAGCCGCTGGCCGTTGCGGTTGACCACCTGGAGTTGGCCGAGTGCGGCCTGGGGCAGGTCGAAGCCGTCGCCGACGATCAGGTCCTCGACTGGCCCAAGCATCAGCGTCAACGGGGTGCGGAACTCGTGGCTGACGTTGGAGAAAAAGGCGGTCTTGGCCCGGTCCAGCTCGGCCAGCGCCTCGGCGCGCTTGCGCTCCTCTTCGTAGGTGCGCGCGTTGGCAACGGCGGCGGCGACGTGCCCCGCCGCCAGTTCCAGGAAGCCTCGGTAGTCGTCGTCGAACACCAGCCGGGGGCTAAGCCCGGCCACCAGGAACCCGGTCGGGACGGCCTGGCCGAGCTTGGCCAGCGGCAGCACGACCGCCCGCCGGGACGGCTCGGGCCACGCCCCGCCCGGCAGCAGGCCGAACCGGTCCGGCGGGAGATCGACGACCTGGCCCCGGCCGGCCTCCGCGGCCGCTTGGAACGGCCACGGCGCAGCGGGGCCCGACACCGCGACGGCGGCGGGGCTGGCCGGGGTGCCGGCCCCGAGCCGGGTCGCGCCGGCGAGCCGGGCGTGCCGGCCGTCCGGGTCGAGCAGGTAGAGCAGCGCGAACGGTACGTCGTTCGGGTTGTCGTGCAGGGTGTCGGCGGCGACGGTGCAGGCTTGCTCGGCGGTCCGGCCCTCCTCCGTCGTCCGCGCCCCGAGTTCGCGGAGCGTCTTGAGCCGCCGCCGGCCCAGCACCCGCCCGGTGTCCTCGGTGACGGCGCAGAAGACGCCGCCGATCCCGCCAGCGTCGTCGGGGGCCGGGCTGTACGAGTAGGTGAAGTACGTTTCTTCAAGGAACTGGTTCCGCTCCATGATGAGGAGGAGTTCCTCGTTCCACGTCGAACGGCCGTCGGTCAGGACCGCGTCGGCCTGCGGGCCAACGACATCCCAGATGTCCGACCAGGTTGCAGCCGCGGACCGGCCCAGGGCGTCGGGGTGCCGCTGGCCGAGCATGGGGATGTAGGCGTCGTTGTAGAGGTTGGTCAGTTCCCGCCCCCACCAGATGAACATCGGGTAGCGGGAGCCGAGCATGATCCGCACGGCGGTTTTGAGGCTCTGCGACCAGTCGGCCACCGGCCCCAGCGGGGTCTTCGACCAGTCGAACGCGCGGGTGCGCTCGCCCATCTCGCCGCCGCCGACCAGGAGGTCCGCCGCGGGCCGTCGGCCGGGTGCCGGGTCGTTGCCCATCGCTCAGCCGCTCCCTCGGGGGCCAGCCGCTTCGTCTCGCCGGGTGGTGATGTGCGTCTGCGAGCCATTAGTAGGCCGGCCGCCCCCCGCGTTGCCACCCGCCCCGGTCAGTAGACCGGACCAGCCGCGGGGTGTCAAACAGGCGCGTCCGCCGGCGAACCCCGAGCGGCAGCGAAGGGGTAGCTGGGGCGAGTGTGGCGCTCCGGTTTAGCCCCGAAGGCTCCACCTCGGTAACGCTACCCCCTCGCTGCCGCTCGGGGTTCGCCGG
>DASSAT010000702.1:0-7683 GCA_035699305.1 Fimbriiglobus sp.
GTGTCGGCACAGGCCCCCCGACGCGCTCAGCAAGAGCGGCCGGGACGGCCGCGGTCCCAGGTTTTCCTCGCAAGTCGCGTTGACACTCGCCATTCCAAGGGTATTGTCCCCACTCCGAAGCAATTAGACACCGCCGACAGCCGGCGCCCGCGGCCCGGCACGACCAGGGAAGGTCCGCGCCATGCCCCACCCCCATGCGCCGCGTCGGCTGCCCCTCGCCCTGGACCGCCTGGAACCACGGGAGCTGCCGGCCGCGTCGCCGTGGCTGGTCGAGCCGTTCCAGCGTGACACAGCGGACGGCCTCCCCGCTGGCTGGGACCAGTGGGCCAGCGACCAGTCCCGGGCGTTCCAGGTCGCGCCGACCACCGGCGGCCTCGGCGACCAGGGCTTGCTGGTATCGTCGTCGGCCAGTTTCACTGACTCGCGGGCGTGGCTGTCCGCCCCATTCGCCGCCGACGTGGAGACCTCCGCCGCCGTCTACCTCAACTCCCCCGCCCCGGTCCACCTGTTCGTCCGCGGCGCCGGCCTCGACACCGACGCCCCTAGCTACTATGCCGTCGCCATCACCCGCGGGGCCGAAGTCCAACTCCTCAAGGTCGTCAACGGCCAGGCCACCGTGCTCGGGTCGGCCCGGTCGGACGAGTACCTCACCAACAAGTGGGTCACGGTCTCGGTCCGCGCCGAGGACGACCAGTTGCGGGTGACGCTGCACCGCGGCGACACCAGCCAGTTCCTCACCCCGGACGGCGGGTGGAGCCGCCGGCCGACCGCCGCCGTCGAGGTCACGGACGATTCGATCGGCGACGGCGGCCAGGTCGGGTTCGCCCGGCCGGCGCTGGCCGCGGGGAATATCGCCCTCGACAGCCTGCGGGTCGGGGCGCCGAAGCCCACCTCGGAGCCGATCGCCGAGGAGCGGTTCGACCGCGGCCCCGGGCTGCCGGCCGGGTGGTCGCAGTGGTCCACGCCGTCGCCCGCGTCGTTCCGCAGCACCGGCGACGAGACCTTGCGCGTGGACGCCGGCAGCGACTCGACCGCCCGCGCCTGGGTCAACGCCCCGACCGGACCGGACGTGCAAGTGTCGTCGTCGATCTACGTGGACAGCCTCGTCCAGGCCGGCGTCTTCGCCCGCGGGTCGAACCTCGGCACCGACCGGCCGACGTACTATTCCGCTACCGTCACCCGCGGGCTGGAGGTCAAGCTCTGGAAGGTGGTCGGCGGCGCCGCCACCACGCTGGGCACCGTCCGCTCGCAGGACTGGATCAGCGGCCAGTGGGTGCAGGCGTCGCTGGTGCTCGACGGCGACCGGCAGCGGGTGCAGGTCTACCGGTCCGACACCGGCCAGTACCTCATGCCCGACGGCACCTGGGCGCTCGCCCCGACCTTCGCCCTGACGGCGGCCGACACCGCCATCCCGCGCGGCGGCCGGGCCGGGCTGTCGCGCGGCAGCGGCTACGCCGGGCAGCTGGTGTTCGACAACTTCGTCGTCACCTCGACCCCGGGCCGCGGCGCGGCCCCGATCCCGACCGGTGGCGACAAGCCATCCAACCCCACGCCCCCGCCCGACGACCTGCCCGGCACCGACACCCCGCCGCCGGTCGTCACCCCGGCCGAGCCGTCCGCGCCGGTCCCCACCAACCCGGGCCTGCCGGCGGTCGGCCGTCACTACGACTGGATTCGCCTCGCCAACCTCGCCTACTACGGCACCCCGCTCACCGGCTTCGAGAAGGACCTGCTGACCAACAGCATCGACCTGGTTATCCCGAACCTCGCCTACCTCGACGACATCGCCGCGGTCAACCCGGACACGCCGCAGTTCATCTACACCAACGTCTCGAACATCTACCTCAACCTGTTGACCGACTGGACCGCCTACGCCGACCGCAACGGCCTCGACCGCGAGGCGGCGTTCTACCACGTCAACCGGGCGACCGGGTACGACGGCATGAGCGCCTCGGCCGTCCCGGTCAACCACTTCTGGGGCGCCTACCGCGGCGCCGGGGACGACTGGCAGAATGTCACCCGCGACGCCAAGGTGAACGACACGCCGCTGGGCTTCGCCGACTCCGGCGAGTCGCTGGCGCTGGGGTTCGTCGAGAAGTTCCGCGAGGTCAACGTCGATCTCTTGTCGCCCGCGGCCGGCGGCTGGGCGGCGGAGTTGGAGTACGTCGCCGCGGTGGACGACCAGGGCCGGCCGACCGAGTGGAAGCCGCTCGACACGCTCGGCGACACGACCGGCGGCCTGCGCCGCGACGGCCGGCTGACCTTCGATCCGCCGCGGGACTGGGTGGCCGCGTCCGTCGGCGGCAGCGCGCGGTTGTTCACCGTCCGCTTCCGCACGACCGCCGACGGCATCGCACCGATCGCAAAATCCATCCTCGGCCGCGACTACACCGCCGACGGCATGATTCCGGCGTTCGACTACACCGCCGACCGCGACCGGGACGGCTACCTCAGCGACGACGAGTGGGCCGCGCGGGCGGACGGGTTCGATGCCCGGTTCGAGTACGAGGGCCGGCTGTTCTACCCGAACTACGGCCCCATGCGGTTCGCCGCCAACGTCTCCGACCCGGGGTTCCGCGCCTGGGCCTCGGACTACCACGCCCGGTTCGCCGCGGCGCGGCCGCTGGTGAGCGGGTTCTTCGTGGACAACTCCATCGGCCGGCTGGCGGTGGACACCTCCGGCCTGCGCGAGAGCCTGACCGGGTACTCGGCCGATTACGGCTCCTTGCTCGGGGCGATCAACCGGCGGCTGGCGGTAGACGGCCGGTGGCTGATCGCCAACACAGTCGGCGGCAACAGCACGGCCGAGCCGATCGTCCGCAACGGCGTGTCGTACCTGGAGGAGTTCGCGTTGCGGCCGCTGGCTGCCAACCACGTCCAGTTCGACGACCTGGCCGCCACGCTGCGCTTCCGGCGGCAGATCTCCGGCGGCAAGGCTTACGAAATCCTCGACACGCTGCCGGCCAACGGGGACGCCGACGACCCGCGGGTGCAGCTGGCGTCGCTGGCGATGTACTACGCGGTCGCCGACCCGGACCTGTCGTTCCTGATGGTCAACGGCGGCAACGAGCCGGCCAGCTCGTGGCGGCGGCACTGGATCGGCGCCGCCGAGTTCGACGTCGGCCGGCCGCTGGGCCGTCACACGGTCGTCGCCGAGGGGCAAGACCCGGCCGACCGGTCGCTGGCCTACAAGGTCTACGGCCGGGAGTACGAGAACGCTCTGGTCCTGTACAAGCCACTCTCGTACACCCGCGGCGAGACCGGCGGGATCGGAAGTGCTACCGCCACCACGCACCGGCTCGACGGGTGGTATCGGGTGGTGAACGCCGACGGGACGCTCGGCGAACGGGTGAATCAGGTCTCCCTGCGCAACGGCGAAGGGGTCATCCTGGCCAAGACCGCCTGATCCGGGGGCCGGCGGCTTCGGCCGGGCCGGCTCGCCTGCGGCGCCGTCCGGGTCGTCGTCGGGGTCCGGCTGTCCGTAATGCCGGGTCACGACGTTGATGATCCGCTCCTGCTCATCCGCGGACATGTTCTCGACGAAGTTCATGAGGTTGATGCGGTACTGCCAATCCTCGGGCAAGTCTTCGAGCTTGATGTCGCCCGGTTTCGGCTTCACCACCCGGGCGCGGTCGCGGTGGCGGTAGAGGCCGTTGCAGGTGGCGAAGATGGCCTGGTAGGCGCGCTGGCGGAGTTTGTCGTCGTCGCTCCTCAGGTCCACCCGGGCGGCGAAGAGGGCTTCGGCGAAGGCGTCGTCGAGCACGTCGCGGGCGGCGCGACTCCGCAGCTTGCGATAGGTCGCACCGGCGTTCTCGGCGGCGCGGCGGACCTCGCCGGCGGTGGTGCCGAGATCGCGGGCGGTGGCCTCCCACGACGACCCCTCGGCGCGCAGCTCGGCCGCGCGGGCGAGCAAGGCGTCGGCGGTGTGGGTCGGCGCGACCATGACGAGACCACGGCAGGAGAAGGGCCGAGTCGAGCGATCGGCCGATTAGTGTACATATAATCACTACACTCGATTTCGCCACACACAACCGAAAAGTGGGGAAAAAGGCTTCGCGCGGCCGCGGTTCCTCGTTCCCGGGTGGGAACGAGGGCGGCGATGGATCAGCCGGCCGAGAACGGGTCGTGGAGGGCGAGTCCGGCGATGTGGTCGAAGTCCTTCGTGTTCCGGGTGACCAGAGTCCGCCGGTGGACGAGGGCGGTGGCCGCGACGATCGCGTCGCCGAGACCCATCTTGCGGGCCTGGCGGAGACGGACAGCCTGGTCGAGGATTACGGGTGTGATCGGTAACACCTCGGCGACGGCGAAGAACTCCTCGAAGTAGTGCCGATCGCCCTCGGCCAGCCGGTGGTACCCGATCACCTCGACGATGCTGACGGCCGAGACCGCCGGCACATTCTCGGCGATGAATCGCCGGAGTTCGGCATGGTCCGGCTGCGCCGAGTAGATGATGACGTTGCTGTCGAGGAGCATCGTTACTCCCGGCCAGGGAGGGGACGATCCTCGCGCTGCTCCCGCTCCCAGGCCAACGGGTCGGGGATGGACGCGACCCCGCCTCGGGCGGCGAGTCGTTCGAGGGCCGCGGCCATCCGTTTACCGCGCTCCTCCCGGCTCATCACGGGGGCGGGCACGAACAGGGTGATGTAACACGGGACGGCGGTGTCCGGGGGCAGGCCGACCGGGGCTTCGCCGGTCCACTCGATGCGGCCGTCACGGATCACTGCGGGGTACGTCGGTAACATAGTCGCGCTCCTCGGGAGACTGACACCCCATCATACCGCCGGGTTCACTTCCCGCGGAAGTCCCGGGCGAACGCCTTCGGTGTCAGCGGCTCGCCGGTCGCGTGCTTCGTCAGGTCGCGCCAGCTTAGCGTCTTGCCCGGCTCGAACACCTTCTTCGTCATGAAGTCGCCGACCCGCTTGTCGCCGACGTAGATCACCGTGTCGGGGTCGGCACCGTTGTAGAGTTCCTTGGCGATGGCGTGGTGCACCTGCGAGGCGAACAGCTGCCCCATCATGTAGTTGTGGTAGTACACCGGGGCCGAACAGATGTGAATCTTGCTGCCGTAATCCGGGGCGTTGCGGCCCTCGGGACGCTTCAAGCCTTGATACTTCTCGACCAAGTCCCACCACAGCTTGTTGAGGTCCTGCGACGGGTCCTCGTACATCCCCTTCTCGAAGCGCAGCATCACCTGGCACCACCGGCTGAAGATCAACAGCTGGTTCCGCTGCACCTTCTTCGCGGCCGCATCGAACGCCTTCGGGTCCTCGACCGTCACGGCCATCTTTTCGAGCCACGCGCGGGACTTGGCGAACCGCTCGAACTGCATCGCCACCCCCTCGGTGGTCAGGATGTGCGACTCGCAGCGGACGACGTAGGGGACCGAGTGCGGGATGTTCTTGCTCGAATAGACCGAGTGGCCGAGTTCGTGGAGCATCGTTCCCATCCAGTACTCGTTGGGGACGATGTTGCCCAACACGCGGACGTCGCCCTCGCGGTCGATGTCGGTGCAGAAGGCATGCGGCGACTTGCCCTTCTTCTCGTACAGGTCGCTGCGGGCGATCACGTCGTCGATGGGCAGGCCGATGCCGGCGTAGAAGTCGCGGCAGAGCTTGAGGATGTCGGCCTTGCGGTACGGGGCGTCCAGGTCGGCGTCGAAGATGGCCGGCGACTCCTGGAAGAACGGGTCGTGGTAGTGCCACGGCCGCAGGTCTTCGACCTTGATCCCGTAGCGCTTGGCGAGGATGCCATCGATCTCGGCCTTGGCCTGCCGGAACGGCTCGCGGGTCAGGGCGTCCAGGTCGTCGAAGAGCTTGAGCAGTTCGTCGCCGTTCTGCTCGTTGATGACGAGCATCATCGCGTGGTAGTTCTTGAACCCGAGTTGCTTGGCAGCCTCGTTGCGGAGCGAGACGAGTTCCTTCAGGTCGGCCTCGACGTTCTTGCCGACGACCTTGCTCGCCTCCCAGATCTTGCGGCGGAGGTCGGAGTCGGTGGACTTCTTCAGCACCTCGCGGACCTGGCTGTCGGTCAGCTCCTTGCCGTCCACGCGGGCGCGGAAGACGTTGAACGTCTGCTCGACGGCGTTGGCCTTGGCGGTGATCTTCTTGAGTAGTGCCGGATCGACCTGCTTTTCGAGGTACATCAGGTACAGTACGTCGATCTCGCGGGCGAGCACCTTGTCGTCGATCTTGGCCTTCGCGTCCTTGAGCGCCTTCAGCTCGGCGAAAGCGGTCTTGTCGGCCAAGGCGGCGTCGATGGCGTTCTGGGCCTGCTCCTTGCGCTGGAAGTCCTCGTCCTTGCCGGAGGTGTTGGCGTCCCACCACGCCTTGTTGGCGGCCACGTCCAGCGGGTGGAACTTCGCCACGTGGGCAGCGACGAACGCCTTCGCGCGATTGGTGGTGTCCGGGTCGGCGGCGGCAGAAGAGGTGAGAACCAACAGCAAGCCTCCGATCAGCGGGAGTCGGTACACGGGAAGCCCTCCAGGAGAATTCACCGCGGAGGGCGCAGAGGGCGCGGAGAGAAGAATTGAGTTAAGAACAAGACAGTTTTCAACTCTGTCTTCTCTCTGCGCCCTCCGCGCCCTCCGCGGTGAATCGGATTTCAGGTCGAGTAGACCCATTTTCCGAGCAGCAGCGCGGGGGGCAACAGCAAAAGGATCAGCAGCCCCGGCAGGCCGACGAACGCGGTGGCGAGGACCGCGTCGAGGACGACCAGCCCGAGGACGGCTCGCTTGACGGCGGCCTGGACCGGCTTCGGTTCGGGGCGCTGAATGGCGCGGACGACCGGCAGGCCGATATAGAAGAGGAACCCGGCGACGAGGAACGGGAAGTACACCGGTGCGGTGCGGGTCTCGAAGTGGGCCGGGACGGTCAGCCCGAGCAGGACGCCGATGAGCATGACCAGCGCCGCGAGCCGGAGGTGGGTGCGGCGGCTGTCGCCTTCCTCCGTGCGGGCGAACCAGGTGACGCCGACGATGTACACGCCGACCGCCGCGGCGAGGTGCAGGTTGGGCCAGGTCCACAGTTCGCCGCCAGCGCCGGAGAGGCCGAGCAGCACGTTGAGGAAGCGGCACGCGCCCATGCCGAGCGGGCCAAGCGGCGTGCGCTTCAGGTAGGCGTCGTAGAGGAGTATGGCCGCCACGAGGAGGGTGGCGACTGCTGCCGGTCCGGACCAGCCGAGACCTTCGCCGAGCCGACTGTTTACCATCGCTGCCATCATCCACCCGCCGGCGATCAACAGCACCGTCCCGAGGAGGGCCGCGTCCCAGGCCGCGATCCGACCCGACGGGATCGGTCGGAAGGGGCGAGCTTTGGCGTCCTCTCGGCGGTCGAAGAAGTCGTTGAACGCCATGCCGGCGCAGTACAAGCAGCTAGACGCGAAGAGGAGATTGGCGAAGATGCCGGGTCGGTCGATGGCGTACCCGGCCGCGGCGGCGCCGAGGCAGATATCGGCGAACGCGGTGAAGACGTTCGGCAGCCGCAGGAGCTGGGCGTAGGCGAGCAGCTTGGGGTATCTCATCGCTGCTGTTGTAGGGTGGGTCAAGCGAGTCTTCGAGCGCCGACCCACCGGGGCGTCAACCGCTCCCTGACGGTCGCGGCTCGGATGGGGCGCTGATCCGAGCCGCGACCGTCAGGGAGCGGCCCTGATCCGAGCCGCGACCGTCAGGGAGCGGTCCGCGTCAAC
>DASSAT010000703.1:0-5471 GCA_035699305.1 Fimbriiglobus sp.
CCGGAGCCTTTCTCGCCGGAATTGCCGCCGCCCTTCTTACCGCCCTTGGCCGAGTTCTTGCCGTCACCGGCCTGGGTCTTCTTCCCCGCGGCGCCCTCGCCCTTGCCGGCCGAGCCGTCGTTGACCTGGGCGTAGCGCGACGCCTCGCGGTCGCCCTTGGAGGTCCGCTTCATGCCGAACCACGGCGTCTCGGAGTGCGGCCGTGGCAGCGCCATCCCGACGACGAGGAACACCACGATCAGCCCGGCCCCTAGCCCGAGCCAGCCGCCAACCATCACCGGCGGGATGCGGGCGCCCCGCTGCTCCAGGTAGCGCTTCAGCCCGAATAGCGTCGTCGTCACAAGCAACCCCAGCCCGCTGCCGACGTAGACGGCCATCTGAAGGAGGGTCGCCCGACGGGTGGCGGTGTCGGCGGGGTCGATGAGCGACTGCCCGAGCGCGAACAGCGGCAACGCCGCTAGCGAGAAGTACAGCACCCACACGCCGGGTGTGTGGGCCTTCTTCCGCTGTACATCGCGGTACACCTGGAGCTTCTCCAGCCAGCCGACCGGCTTTTGTTTACCCCGTCGCTTCCGCTCCGGGTTCACCTCGACTTCCTCTGACTCCTGACCCCTGACTCCTGTCTCCTGATCCAGCCCGGCCGCGGCGAGCACCCCCTTGCCGGACGCCTTGCGGTCGTCGTCGAAGTGGGTGCAGTCCCAGGTGAGCTTGTCGGCCGACCACCAGACCAGGGCCATCAGCCCGAGGTTGATGAGCGGGCCGAGCGCCTTCATGATCCCGGGCGGGTAGGTAACGAACGCGAACATCGCCAGGAAGCACGCCCCGCCGAGGCCAACGGCGTACAGCCCGGCGTAGGCGCGGCCGAACCGGATCGAGATACGGGCGATCAGCACCGCCCCGAAGACGAAGAAGAAGAAGGTGTACAGCAGCCGGTCGGGGTACGCCCCCTGGTAGAGGACGGTGATGAGGAAGAACGTGAGGCTGCCGACCATCAGCATCACCAGGGCCGGGCTGACGACCACGGCAGAGATGTCGATGAGCGAGGCGGACGATTCGCGGTCGGAGGCCATCGCACGGCCCGCGGCAGGTGAGGGGAAGCTGAGTCGATTGTACCCGACCGCGGTTCGGGTTGCACCGTCCGCATGATGGACGGTAGTGTTGGGAAGTTAGATGAACCGGAGGAAGCCATGTCACCGGCGACTCAAGCACAGCCCCAATCGGAGACACTGCTCACCGCGGAGCAGTACGCCGGTCTGCCGGACGACGGCCGGGCAACCGAACTGGTGAAAGGCAAGGTCGTCGATATGCCCAGCCCCAAGCCCGAGCACGGGTACTATTGTGCCAACATCGTCTCAGCCCTTCAGGAGCACGTTCGGCCCAGGGATCTCGGCCGGGTGGTGTCGAACGACAGCGGGGTCGTCACCACGCGGGGGCCGGACAGCGTCCGCGGCCCCGATGTGGCGTACTACAGCTACGAGCGCGTCCCCAAGGGACCGTTGCCGAAGGGTTACTGGCCAGCGCCGGAGTTGGTCTTCGAGGTCCGCTCGCCGTCGGACCGGCTGTCGGACCTTTACGCGAAGATCAGCGAGTACATCAAGGCCGGGGTGAAGGTGGTGTGCCTCGTTGATCCGGACAAGGCGACGGTGCTGATCTACCCCGGAGAAGAGTTCCTTCGTATGCTAGGCGCGACCGACGACCTGACCCTGTCGGAAGTCCTACCGGAGTTCCGCGTCCCCGTCCGCCAACTCTTCGAGTGACCCTGCCGGTCACTTCTTTTCGACGCTGGGCTTGAACACACTTGAGGGAAACACACTGGAGGGGTCGATCACCTCGCCGCCCGCGCGGGTCACCAGTGCCTTGAACACCTGGGGATCGAAGTCCTTCTTCGCTCGGTGGACTGCACCGTCCACAGTGAGGACGTGGAACTCGCCGTCGAACAGCCCGCCGAGCTTCGGCAGGTTCTTCTTCGGGTCGAACGGCAGGTCGTCCGGCTTCGTCCAGACCACCGGCTGGCCGGCCTCGACCACCCAGGCCGTGTTCGACGTGCCGTCGGTGATCTGAGGGAGGTTAATCTGCTTCTTCGGCTCGAACACCGTCCCCGGCCCGGCGAAGCCGCGGTAGAACGTCTGCCCCGGCTCCGCCTTCACTCGGATCGGGGCGTACACCTTCGGTATCCGGGCGATCAGCTTCTTGTTGTGCTCGCTGTCCCACGGCTCGTCGAGCTTGAACTCCCGAGCCAACTTCTCCTCTTCGAGGTACGGCAGCAGCAGCACCCGCCAGCTCAGCAGTGGCTTGCCGTCCTTCGAGTAGACGTTGTTGGGCATGGAGCCGTTCACGTCGTGGTAGTTGTGCCCGGCCAGGCCGATCAGTTTGAGGTTGTTCTCGGACGCCCGCAGCTGCTCCGGGGTCGGCGGAAGTCGGCCGTCCTTGGGGACCGGAGCCGCCAGGGCAGCGCCGAAGACGACCGGCAGAGCGAGCAGGATGGTGAGGCGCGACATCACTTCTCCTCCGGTCGGGCGGGCGGTGGGATCAGGTACACGAGGTCGCCAGCGGGCCGCTGGCCGGTCATCCCAGGGTCGATGGCCACCGTACCCAGGTTGTCCATCTCGTCCGGCCCGACACTCCACAGGATACCCTGCCCAGCGGGGACGGGCACCTCCTCGATGACCGCGGCAGGCGGTTGCTCCCGGGTCAAGCGCGGGTCCCACGGCATATACGGCATGGCGACGCCGATGCCTGCGCTTACCACGATTGGTTCCGGCTCGGGGAAGCCCCAGTCCGGTGACTGTGGCCAAAGAACGATTCCACCGGCTGTCCCGGCGACGGCCGTGATCTGAGGCTCGGAGAGGCGTTCCGGGTGGACGCCCGGTGGGGGGTCGCGCGGAAGCCATCCGGGTTCGAGCGGCCAGCATACCAGCCCGCCACCGATCCCGGCGAACGCGGTGTAATCGATAAAGTTTGAGAACTGACCCAGGCCCGGCGGTGGGTTCGGGATGGTATACGTAGTCGGCGCCGGCCGGTTCTGCGTGATCTTCTCTCCCGCCGACACCCGGTAGCGGAACGGCTGGCCGTCGTAGGGGTCGGCGGGCACCACCGGCAGGTACTTCGGCACCAACTGGGCGAGCGACCCGGGTAACGCCCCCGTCTCGGCCGCGTACAGCCGGACCGCCAGCTTGAGCATCGCGGCGCGGCGGGCGGTCAGCACGAGCTTGTGGCCCTCCCGGAAGTCCGACCGGGCCGCCCAGTCGCTCATCAGGGTCATCGACCACCCCGGCAACCCGCGCATCAGCTCGACCTGCTCCCGCGAACGACCCGGCTTATTGCCCAACCCCACCGCGCGGCGGAGTCGCTCCGCCTCCCAGGGGACCGCCCAGGCGAACCCGACCAGGTTCGCCTCTGTCTCGGCCGTCGCGCTGGCGACGCTGCCCTGGTTGCCGGACCCCCGCTGTATGTCGAAGTACTTCGGCAGCCACCGCGACGGGGCGAGGACCGCGTTGCGGGCGACGACCTGCTGGGCGAGCAGCACCGACTGCGGGTCGTAGGGGTCCGTCCGCTCGTGTTCGCGGACCGCGGTCAGCGCCGCCCGAAGTAACTCCGGGTGCCCGTCTAGCCGTTCTAGCCAGCGGTCGAGGGCGAGGTAAACCTGCAACTCCATCCGGCGGCTGACCAGGGTCGGGAAGACGAGCGTGTCGTTGCGCGTGGTGCGGACGACGGCCAGCCAGACGGCGACGGCCCTCGGCACCGCGTCGGGATCGCCGTCGGCCTGCCGTTGCAGCGCCCGGGCCAGGTAGAGCAGGGTCATTGTCGGCATGCCGTCGATGTGACGCAGCGGCGAAACGGGGGAGAGTTCGGCCGGGTCTTCGAGCACCCCGGTCGGCTTGCGCGCCGCGGCCTCGGCCGCCTCGGCCCAGCCGGTCGAACCCATCTCGTCGAGCCACTCCTTCAGGTCCGGGCGGTCCGCCGGCCAGCCATGTTCCAGCACGGCCGGCATTTGGGCGACGTAGGTCCGATTGAACTCGTTCAGCCCC
This sequence comes from Fimbriiglobus sp., assembly GCA_035699305.1. Taxonomy (GTDB): domain Bacteria; phylum Planctomycetota; class Planctomycetia; order Gemmatales; family Gemmataceae; genus DASSAT01. Next base: position 4,029 of record DASSAT010000703.1, read on the forward strand.
GCCTGCTCGACACCCGGCAGGGGCCGGTCCGGCTTCGCCGCGCGAGTCCGGGCGTCCGCCTCGCTCAGCAGTGAGACGGCCCGCCGCAGGTCGCGGCCGGCCTGCTTGTCGTCGAAGGTCGGCAGCGCCTTGGCGAACGCCAGGTCGTCCTCGACATCGGCGACCAGCGGGACTTCCGCGATCCGGTAGCCGATGCCGACGGCCGTCACCGTCAGCACCGCGACGGCGCCCACGGCGAGCCGGGTCAGCGGTCGGCGGGTGCCGACGCGCTCCGTGACCCACGGCCACGTCAACAGACGGGCGATCAGCAGCGCGACTACCGGGGCGGCGAACACCTGCCAGCCGTGGACGCCGCCCGCCAGCAGCGACGGCAGCCACAGCGCGGCGAGCGTGCCGCCGACCATGACCCCGACCGCCCCCGCCACCACCCCCTTGCGGAACAGCAGCCCGGACAGGTGCCCGAACGCGAACCCGTAAGCCGGCCAGGCCAGCAGGAACGTCAGGACCGGGAACTCCGGCTCGGCCAGGACACCGGAGCGCAGCGCCAGCGTCATGAACGGCCGCTTCGGCCCGTGATCTTCCCGGACCATTGCGGCGGCGACTGCCGGCACCAGTAGCACCATGACCAGCAGCAGCGTCAGCACCAGTCCGGTCACGACCTTCGCCGTCCAGAGCCGGCCGACCGGCATCCGCCGCTCGCCCCAAAACCGGGACGCCCCGCTCCCCTGCTCGTCGGCCAGACCGACCACCCCGACCAATACCCCGGCCCCCAGCCCGAGGAGCGGCCAGATGGCCAGCGCCACCCCCTCTTCCGGCAGAAGAGCACACCCGGCGACCAGCGCCGCGCCGACCAGGGCGAGGGCGGTCCACTTCGTCTGCCGGACCGTCAGCCACACGAGCCGCCTCCAACCAGCGAGCCAGCGCACGCCGGTGACACCTCGCAGGCCCGCGCCGACGACGCCCTTGACGCCCGGCAGCCGGACGTCCACTTCCGCGAGCTTGCGCGACCGGTCCGGGGCGGTGAACAGCCACGCCGCGATCGGGATCGGCAGCGCCATCAGCGAGTACCCGGCGACGAGGGCCGCCAGTTGCCAGGCGCCGGACTCGCTGCCGATGTATTCGCGTAGGCCCAACTCCTTCCGGGCCACGGTGAGGGCGATCCCGGCGGCGGGATACGCCACGGCCAGGGCCAGCATCGCCAGCCCCAGCCCGATCCCGCAGGCGGTCAGGGACGACCGCGCCAGCACCGAGCCGAGCACGCCCCAGCCATAGGCAGCCAGAGCCACCGATCCGAACAAGAACAGCCAGTCCGCCTGCCGGTCGCGCAGGTCGAGGATGCCGCCGGCCGCCGACACCGCCAGGAAGACGCCGACCGCCGCCGCCGTCAGCCCGGCACCGGTCAGCACCTTCCGCCACCACACCCGCCACCGCGACCCGGGGAGC
>DASSAT010000704.1:0-3955 GCA_035699305.1 Fimbriiglobus sp.
CCCTTGATCGAGACCCAGTCGGCGGCGCGGGCTTCGGAGGTGGGCCAAACTGCTGCCAGAGCGAGTGCCGTGGCGATGAGTGTGGACAAACGAAGGTGACGCATCCGGGTGAACTCCTGGGTTAGAAGAGTGTCGTCAGGCGGGGTCCGTCAGGTGGGCTGCCCCGACGGATTATGAGTATTCTCCGCCGAGTCTGGCCGATTGGCAACACCACCAGCTACCCGTTCAGGATTCCGAGCGTCTCGGCGTGGACCTTCCCGTTGCTGGCGAGCACGTCCGCGGCCTCGACTGTCGATCGCCCCGTCCAGTCGGTGAACCGTCCGCCGGCCTCCTCGACGAGCGCCATCGGGGCGGCGGCGTCCCACCGGTGCAGCCCGGCATCGACCATCACCTCGGCCGACCCCTGGGCGACCAGGACGAACCCGTACCAGTCGCCATAGCCGCGCTGGCGTTCGGTACGCGCCGCCAACTCCAGGAACGCCGCCTCCCGACCGCCCGCGCGGAACCAGCTGACGCTGGAGTAACACAGCAGCGACCGGGACAGCTCGGCCACGTCCGAGACGCGGATGCGGCGATCGCCGCGGTAGGCCCCGTCGCCGCGGAGGGCGCGCCAGAGCAGATGAAGCCCCGGGGCGTAGCAGACGCCCGCGATCGTCTCGCCGCGGTACTCCAGGCCGACCAGCGTGCCCCAGAGCGGGATGCCGCGGACGAACGACTTGGTGCCGTCTACCGGGTCAATGACCCACCGATAGCCACTCGCCCCGGGTTGGTCGCCGAACTCTTCGCCGAGGAACCCGTCGGCCGGGAAGTGCCTCGCCACCAGCGCCCGGACCAACTCCTCGGCCCGGCGGTCGGCGACGGTCACGGGGCTTTGGTCCGCCTTCCACTCGACCTCGAAAGCGCCCTCGAAGTAGGTGTGGGCCAGGTCGCCAGCCTGCCGCGCCGCGTCGATCGCCAGCTCGTACCGGGTTCGCCAGTCCGCGTTCATGCGGGCACGGCCCCCGCCGCCGGGACGTGGTTGTTCGGCTGGTCCGCGGCGACCGGCTTCGACCCCAGCCTGGCCCGGGCGAACGCCGCGCAGCCGACTATACCGGAGTCGTCGCCCAGGGCGGCCGGTACGCACCGCACCCGGTCCGTCGCCCCCGGCAAGGTGGACCGCTGCGCGAAGTCCCAGATGCGTTCGATGAAGCTTTCCCCGAGCGCGCCGGTGACGCCGCCGCCGACCACCACCACCTCAGGGCTTAGCAGGTTGACCACGCTGGCGATCCCAGCCCCAAGCGCCCTCGCCGCGTCGTCCACGATCTGCACTGCCACCGGGTCGTCGTTCTGGTAAAACTCGGCGAGCTGGCTGCTCTTGACCTTATCCAGATCGACTCCCTTCCACTCCTTGCGGACCCGCTTGGGGGCGTCGTCGAGGATTTCCCTGGCCCGCTTCATCTGATACCGCCTGCCGGCGACGGACTCCAACTCGGTGCCCCGCCGCCAGTGGATGATGGTGTGACCGATCTCGCCAGCGTTGCCGTTGAACCCGGTGTACAGCTCGCCATTGAGGATGAACCCGCCGCCGACCCCAGTGCCGACGAAGAGGCCGAAGACGTGGCGGGCGCCCCGGGCGGAGCCGCGGGCAAACTCGCCGTAGGTGCCCATCCGCACGTCGTTCTCCAGCACCACCGGCCAGGACCAGACGGCGGGGATGTGCGGCTGGACGTCCACGTCTCGCCAGTTGAGGTTCGGGGCGAAGCGAACCAGGGTACTGTCGGGGACGATCTGCCCGGGGATGCCGAACCCCATGCCGCGGACCTGGGTCGGATCGACCTTCGCCTCGCGGACCACCGCATCGACGGCCTGAGAAATCCGGGCGAAGACCCCGGCCGGCCCGCCTTCGCTGCCGGTCGGGTGCTTGGCCCGGGCAAGCAGGGTGAGGTCGTCGTCGAAGAGGCCGGCGAGGACCTTGGTCCCGCCAAGGTCCACCCCGATCCAGTAGCCGTTACTCATCGCGGTCCTCCGCGGTCCCCCGTCACGCCGATGTCGCGGATCATTCTAAGTGGTCGGGGTCGGCCCTCAACCGAAATACCGGCCACGGCCTCCCGCGCCGCCTGGATGAACGCGCGGACCTTGCCGGGGTCTTTCACCCCGGGGGCGGACTCGACGCCGCTGGCCACGTCCACGCCCGCCGGGCGGACGGCGCGAATGGCGTCGGCCACGTTGTCCGGCGTCAGCCCGCCGGCGAGGATGACCGGCACCCCAGGGTCGAACCCGGTGAGCAAGTCCCACGGGGCTCGATGGCCGGTCCCGCCGAACTCGCCCGGGACGAACGCATCGACTAGCACCGCGGCCGGGGGACAGCCCCGCCTCGCCCGGTCGCGCACGGACTCGGCGATGGACGCCAGGGTATCGGGGCGCTCGACGCGGAACGCCGGGATGTGGAGGACGGGTGCGAAGTCGAACTCCAGGCACTGCGCGTCGTATGTCTGGACCGCATGGAGCCGGAGAGAGTCCGCGACGGCTCGAACGTCATTCGGGGGTTCTCCGACGAAGACACCGACCGCCGAGACGCTCAGTGGAAGTTGACGGATGATCGACACGGCCCGGTCAGTATCGAGGAACCGGGGCGACATCGGATAAAAGTTCAGCCCGACCGCGTCCGCCCCGCATTCTGCGGCGTGCCGAGCTTCGGCCGAGGTTTTGATGCCACAGATCTTGATCCAGACCGATTGCATGTCAGGACGATTTCGGCAACGGGGGGAGGGGTTGCCCGCCGGGCAGGCGGAAGAACTCCGCGACCCGGCAGGAAAAACCGGGCAAGTCATCGCCGCCCGTCAGTTCGTCGTCCTCCCCGATAGCCCGTGGTGGCTGGCCCAATCGGTACACGGTGACAAATCGCTCCTCGTAATCGACGACCCACACGAGCGGCACGCCGTTGTCCAGGTAGTCGGCGACCTTCCGGGTCACGTCCTTCTTCTTATCGTTGGGCGACAGCACCTCGACGACGAGGACTGGCGGGTCTTCCCCCCACTTGGGCGGCACCTCCTCGAACGTGGCCGCGTCGGTGTAGTAAGCAACGTCCGGGCCGACGACGGTCCCGGGCGAGTCTTCCAACACAAGCCCGGCATCGACGGCAACGTAACCGACGCCCGAGGTCTGTTCGAGCCACCGACTGAGAATGTCCCCGATCCGGGCCATAACGATACCGTGGTGCCGGGTCGGCCGCGACATCTCGATTATCTCCCCCCGGATGAGTTCGTGCCGCATGTCCTGGTTCTCCGGCCGCTGGCAGAAGTCCCAGAACTCGTTGGCCGTCATCAGCTTCTTCGGGGCGGCCACGGTCGGATCGGTCGGGGACATCGGCACCTCCTTCGCGGCCAGTCTACCGGTCGAGCCGCTGCCGGGCCAAGGCCAGCGCTCCGTGGACTACCACCTCCTCGCCGAGCGCGGCCGGCAGAACGTCCGTCAGCCCCGCGAACGCGGCGAACGGTCGCTCGTCGAGCTTCCGCCGGAGTGGCGCGAAGAACAGCTCTTCGCCCGACAGCGAGACCCCGCCGCCGATGACGATCCGTCGAGGGCACACGAGTGGTATCAACTGGCGGATGGCGAATGCCAACGCGGAGATCGCCTCATCCAGCAGTCGCCGTGCGTTCGGATCGCCTTGCCTTGCCGCCGCGGCGATGGCTTTCGCGGTCGGCGGCAAACCGCCGAGTCGGGCGGCGCGGGCCTCGATCCCCCAGCCGGCGGCGAAGTGTTCGAGGATTTGCACGTCCGCCGGGTCGGACGGCGACGGGACCAGCAGATGACCGATCTCGGCCGCCCCCTTGCCGACACCGCGGTAGATTTCGCCGTCTATCACCAGCCCGCCGCCGATGCCGGTGCCGACCGTGATGTAGAAGACCGGCGACAGCCCCCGCCCTGCCCCGAACCGGGCTTCCGCCAGCCCGGCCACGTCCGCGTCGTTGCAGAT
>DASSAT010000705.1:0-2058 GCA_035699305.1 Fimbriiglobus sp.
ACCTTGGCGGACACCCCAACACCCCGACCGGTGAGGCAAGAGCGGCCGGGACGGCCGCGGTCCCAGGGGAAAAACCTGTATGCACCCCGCCTCGCCGTGCCTCTTACCGGGTGAGGGACGACCATGACCCAGCCCGGCTCTCCCGCCCCAGTGCTCCGCTACCTGCGGGCGGCCCTCGGCCCCGACGCCGACGGACCGGCCGACGCGGAATTGCTCGGCCGGTTCGTCGCCGAGAGGGACCAGGGGGCGTTCGAGTTGCTCGTCTGGCGACACGCCGGGATGGTCCACCGTGTCTGCCGCGCGGTGCTGCGCGACCACCACGCCGCCGAGGATGTTGCCCAGGCGGCGTTCCTGGTCCTGGCCCGCAAGGCGGGAAGCATCGGCCGGCGGCAGGCGGTCGCGGCGTGGCTCTACCGCGTCGCGTACCGGCTCGCCGTGCGGGTCGCGGTCCGTCATCGGCCGTCGGAAGAAGCCGACCTCGACCGGCTTCCAGCCGCGTCGCCCGATGGCGGGCCGGAACCGGAAGCGGTCCGACTGCTGCACGACGAGTTGGCCCGGCTGCCGGAGAAGTACCGGGCGCCCGTGTTGCTGTGCTTCTTCGACGGGCTGTCGCACGCCGACGCGGCGCGGCGGCTCGGCTGGCCGGTCGGCACCGTCGCCGGGCGGATCGCGCGAGTGAAGGAGACGCTGCACCACCGGCTGAGCCGCCGCGGCGTGGCGATCCCCGTTGCGGGGCTGACCGCGGTCGCGGCGGAGCCGACGTTCGTTGCAAGGACGGCCCAGGCAGCGGTCGCCTTCGCCGCGGGGTTGGGGGTCGGTCCCGGGCTGTCTCCGACCGTACTCGAACTGGCGAAAGGGGCGATCCGAACCATGACCGTGACCAAGCTACAGTGGGCGGCCGGCGTGCTGGCCGCGTGCGGGGCGCTGACCACCGGCGGGGTATGGGCGACAGCCCAGGGTCCGGGCATCGGCCCGGCCGGGCAGCCCCCTGCCGGCGCCGCCGCGACGCCGGCCGGCGGGAAGGCCGCGGCGCCGGCCGCGCGGGTGGCGACCGCGACCCAGCGGCAGCGGAGCCTGAACAACCTCAAGCAGATCATGCTCGCGATCCACAACTACCACGACGCCTACGGCTACTTCCCGTCGGACATTCGGGACAAGACCGGCAAGCCGCTGCTCTCGTGGCGCGTGGCGATCCTGCCGTACATCGAGCAGGACAACCTCTACCGACAGTTCAAGCTCGACGAGCCGTGGGACAGCGAGCACAACCTGAAACTGCTTGCGCAGATGCCGAACTTCTACCGGGTGGGTTTCGAGCCGAAGGGGGCGACGCACACCTACTACCAGATGTTCACCGGCCCCGGAACGCTGTTCGATCCGAACGGGAGGCGCGGTACGCCGGAAGGCGCGGGCGGTCTCGGAGGCGCGTCGGGATTCGGGCCGGGCGGAGAGGCCGGCATCGGTAGTGTGCCACCGGGTGCAGTTCCCGGAGGGCCGGCGTTCCCTGGTGCCGGTGGTGGCGTCGCGCCTGCACCGGCCAGGCAGCGTCGGCTCAGAATCACCGACATCACCGACGGTACGTCGAACACCTTCGGCGTCGTGGAGGCCGGGCCGCTGGTCCCGTGGACCAAGCCAGCCGACATCCCGTTCGACCCGAAGAAGCCGTTCCCGAAGCTCGTCGGGCCGTTCTCCAACGTCCTGCACGTCTCCATGATGGACGGCTCGACCCACGCGATCCGACGCGGGGTGGACGCCAAGGTGCTGGCCCTGTACGTGACGGCCAACGGCGGCGAAGTCATTGCCGATGGCCTCAACAAATTCCGCGCCCCGATGCCGGCCGTGACCCCGGAGGAGAAGGCCGCCCTCCGGAAGCAGATCGCCGAGAACCAGAAGTGGATCGAGGAGATCGACCGGCTGATGAAGGAGCACAGTGAACTGCTCGCCGGCAAGAACCAGGGGACCATCGACTTGATTCAGGCCGAGGAGATGACCGCTCGCCTTCGGCAGATCGTCGAGGAGTTGAAGGCGAACAACCGGCAACTGCGAGGCGAACCGCCCGTG
>DASSAT010000706.1:0-4085 GCA_035699305.1 Fimbriiglobus sp.
TGCGGCACACGGAGTGTGCCGACTACTTTGGCAGATACAGGTAGCGGGCCTTGTCCCACGGGTCGTCGCTGACGGTCCAGACCCGGCCGCCGCGCAGGTACATCTTGCGCTGCTCCGCGAAGTTCAGCGGCCGCGCGCCGACCCGGCCGAACACGCCGATCTGGTTGCCGCCTTCGTCCACCGCACGGTCCCGGTCCAGCCCCTCCGCCACCGCCAGCGCCTTGCCGCCGTGCGGGATTGGATAAGTCGCTACCAGCTTCGGCGTCGGACGCGGGCTGAAGCCGTCGTTGCCCGGCGTCTCCGGCGAGGTCAACTGCACCACTCGCATCCCGTTCTTGCCGTCCGCCAGGTAGGCGAACTGGCTGACGTAGGTGATCCCCAGCTTCACGTCGTGGAGGTCGTTGATGGTGCCGCCGGCGTCGTACACCTGGTCGATCCGCGGGAACTCGGGGCGGGTGATGTCCAGGATGATTAGCCCGCGATGGCCGCCAGCGACGTAGGCATACGTCCGGGCCAGGTAGACGTTGTGGCAGTCCGGGATGCGAATCTTCGACACCGGCCGCGGCTTCTCCAGGGCCGTCGCGTCGAGGACCTTCACTCCCTCCTCGTCGATCAGGTAGGCGTAGCGGAACTGCACCTGCACAGCCTTCGGCTTCTTGACGTATGGTTCGCCGATCACGGCCGTTACCTTCGGAGACTTCGGGTCGTCGATCGAGACCACCACCAGCCCGGCGTCGCAGCAGACGTAGGCGTAGGTGCCGACGATGGTCACGCTGGTCGCACCGTTGAGGACGCCGTCCGGGTTGAACGTCAGCTCCCGCCGCAGGAAGTTGTTGAGCGGGTTGCCGTCGATCATGGTCGCCACCTGGACCAGGATCAGTCCCTCGTACTTGTCGGTGACGTAGACGTAGGCGTAGAGCGGGTGGACCCGGCCCTCCTTGTTCTCCGGCAGGTGCGTGCGGGTTGGGTCCGGGGCGGCGGTCGTCGGCGCGGCGGCGCAAGTCGCATACTTCGTGCGGACGTAGAACCGCTGCCCGGCCGGCGAAACCGGGGCGGTGGTGATCCGTTCGCTGAACGCCTTGTTGTCGATGAACGCGATGTCGAACATCCGCACCCCGCCCTCGCCGCAGGCGGCCAGCAGGTACTCGCCGCGGTTCTGCACGCTGAGGATCTCGGCCCCGGCCTTGAGCGGGTGCCGCAGCTTCTCCGAGATGTCGTAGCCGGGGTGTTCGTGGGCGTGTTCCAGAACGCCGCCGTGGGCGACGTGCTTCTTGTAGTCCTCCGGGAAGGCGGTGGCGTGTAGCGAACTGCCGATCACCGCTTGCGGCTCGTCCCGCTCCGTGACCACGACGCCGAACAGCCCCTCCTCCCCGCCCGCGACCCAGGCGTAGCGGCCGATGAAGTTGACGTAGTTGGTCCCCTGCATCAAGAGTTGCGCCATCCAGGCGTTGTTGTCGTTGTCCTTCGAGACGTGGCAGTCAGTGCAGGTCTTGGTCGCGTTCTTGCCGCGGACGGTGTGCGGGACGTTGGTGCTGAACGATACGCCGCTGAACCCCTCCGCGGAGATCGTCTGCTGCTGGACGTAGATCGACTCGCGGTTGGCGTTGGAACTGCTGACGTGGATGGCGCAGCTCGACCGGGCCGGGTTGATGCGGTTGCCGGTCACGTCGCCGTCGCGGGCGAGCATGTACACGTCGTCGCGGAGGGTCTGGAAGTTGTACGCGACGTGGTTGCGGGTCACGTCGCCGTCCCAGTGCAGGTTCGGCGACTTGACGTTGGCTTTCTGCGGCAGGTGGCAGCCGAAGCAGCTCGGGTTCCACGACGAATGGCAGGCGACGCAACTCATGTTCGAGTTGGCGTGCGCCACGCACTGTTCACCGCCGGCCGGCAGCGCGCCCCAGACGGTCTTACCGTTCTCGACGCGGACCGTCTTGGCCAGGTGCGCCTTGGCGTTGTACCGCGGATGGCCCGGCGTCACGACATCCTTCGTCTGCACCACCTCCCAGCGGACGCCCTTCTCGACCATCGAGTTCTGGAACACCCGCCGCGCACCGCCGCCCTGGTCCTCGACTTCAAAGCGGGGCTTGCCGAACGGGGTCCGCATCGCCGCGAGGTTGCGGCCCGGCCTGGCCGGGTCGGCGCTGGAGGTGTACGACGCCGGCCCGGACGTGCGTAGGGTGGCGTACTGCTGAACGGTGCCGTGGCAGTCGATGCACGTGATTTCGGTCGCCGCGCGCACCTCCATGTGCAGCCGGCCGTTGCCGTGTACGTCCTGCGAGAAGTGGCAGTCCACGCAGTGCATCCCCTTTTCCAGGTGGATGTCCATGAGATGCACCGGATGCCCGACCCGCGTGGCGTTGAGTTTCTTCTCGGCCGCGACAGCCGCGGTCGCGTCGTCGAAGCGCTGCTTGTGGAACTCCTTCGCCCGCAGTGGGAAGGCCATCGCCTTTGCCAGCAACTCGGGCGTCACCTTCGGGACCGGGTTGTTGTGGTAGTCGAGCAGCCGGCCGGTGCGGTCCTTGTGGTACACGCCGCGGAACACCCACCCGTGGCCGTGGAAGTCGGCGAACTGCGTCTTCGCCAGGTGCGGGTTGAGCCGAATGATGTCGTTGAGGAACGCCGGCTCGATCCAGTTCCCCCGAGCCGCCGCCTCGTCCGGGTTGAGCATCGCCGCGCGGATCAGTTGCTCGGAGGTCGGCCGCTTCTGCTCCGGCGGGTACATCAGGTGGCCTTCGGTCTCCTCGTCCCACCACATGAACCCGAGGTAGCTGTTCATCACCGTCGTGCCGGGGTGGATGTGGCAGACGATGCACTGGCTGGTCGGGATGCTGTTGGTGAACCGGTGCTGGATCGGGTGCCCCGGCTCGTCCTTGGGGATGGTCGGGTCGGGGTTGGCGGCCGCGGTCCCGCGGTTGCCGTGAACGTGGTACGGCCCGGAGTGGATCGGCGAGCGGTCGTTGGCGTAGACGACGTGACAGGCGGTACACCCACTGGACCGGTAGTCGCCGGGGTGGTCGTTGGTCCCCAGGAAGTTGAGCGTCGGGTCGAACAGCCGGGTCTTGTTCAGGCTGACGAAGACCGGGTCGGTCCGGTTCTCGGTGCCGAGGCCGCGGGTGCTCAGACGGGTCCGCGGCCGGCCCGGCTCCTCCCGCGTTTCCGGGATTCCGACCTCCGGGCGGAACCGGCCGCCGGCCTCGAAGATGCGGAGGATGTTGCCCGGCTGCGACGCCTCGAATCGCGGCAGCGGGTCGAGGAACGGCACGACGCCCTTCTTCTCCATCTCCCAGTCGGTCGGCGGCGGCACGGTGTTCACCCGCAGCGGGACGCCGCGCATGCTGTACACCTCGCCGTGCCGGGACCGCTTGTACGGCACCGACCCGTTGTTGTACAGGGCCGACCCCCACAACATGCAGCCGGTAGTCATGATCTGCTTGCGGTTGGTGGCGACCTCCTTCGGGTGGCAGCCAGCGGTGCCGCAACTGATGTGCGCGATCCGCAGGTCGCCCGGGTTGACGAAGCGGATGAATTCCGGGGACTCGTGGTTGAGCAGCGCGTAGGACCGGGCCGGGTTGGCCGAGGTCGGCCAGGCGTCGGGGAACCGCGGGCGGACGTGCGCTTGGTGCTTGTCGGTGCAGGTGGCGTCGCCGCCGTGGCAGTCGGTGCAGCCGATGCGCAGGGTGTCCTTGAAGTGCGGGTCGCCGACGCCGGCGTGGCACTGCACGCAGCCGGCGCTCTTGCGGTCGCGCCCGGCCTCGGTCTGCTCCATCAGGTTGACGCTGGCCAACTCCGGCGGCATCGGGAACGGGTCGTCAGGGTTCGTCGAATAGGCCGGCGTCGGGCGCTCGTCGGCCCCGGCCGGCCCGATGAGCGCGACGCACGCCACGGCCATCAGGCCTACGAGCAGCGACGCGGACGGCACCCACTGCGCCACGGCCGCCCACCGCGGCCCGCGGCTGCCCCCCGGGGCGTCAGCCATCACTCACCCCTCCGGTCGTACACCGTCCGCCACCGCGCCGCCATATACCCGGGCCCGACCGGACCCGTCCATGTCATCTAACTGGACCGTCGCACCAGTCTTGTATGGT
>DASSAT010000707.1:0-5150 GCA_035699305.1 Fimbriiglobus sp.
TAGACCGCGTGCGATGAGAACCCGGTGAGGAGCTGGCCTCACTCCTTCATCGCCGCCACCCACCCGCGGAGCAGCGCCAGCCCCGCCTCATCGACCCGGTTCGTCGAGAGCGGCGGCATCTGCCCCGGACCCCGCGTGCCGACCCGCTTCACGATCACCGACCGGTCCGGGTGGCCGGGGGCGATCAGCCGGGCGTCGGGCAGGTCGAACGTGGCGTGCAGCGGCTTCTCGCCCAGCACCCGCATCTTGTCCGGCGCGGTCGCGGACTCCAGTTGCATCTGGGCGTTGCCGCCGCCAGCCTCGACGTGGCAGGCGCTGCAGTTGACGTGCAGCCACGACCGGGCGCGCTTTGTCTGGTCCTGCGCCGGGTCGTAGGGATCGACCAGCCGCGGAAGCTGGGCGCACACCGCCGCCGGGTCCGCCTGGCCTTGTTGCCCGTTCGCCTTCGCCTCCGCGGCCCAGTCCACCTGGAGCATCCCGAGGTGGTCGAGCGTCCGCAGCTGGTTGTCGGTCCGACCGCCGTAGTCGTGGTCCTTGTTCATCTGCACCGTACACAGCCCGAGGACGAAGTTCTGCGCCCGGCTGTGGCAGACCAGGCACTCGGCCCGGCTCGGGTAGTGCCACACCTGTTTGCGACCGCCGGCCGTGAACTCCTTGTCCATCCCGCCGGCCGGGACCAACTCGGCGTCGGTGCCGGCCTCGTTCCAGACATAGGAGTAGCCGAACCACTCGGTCCCCTGCTTGGTCAGGAACCGCGTCTCGACCCACCTGCGCGAGTCCGGTAGCGCGAAGCTCTTGACGATGACCGTCTTGTTCGGGAAGTTCCAGCCGTGGGTGCGGGTGTACGCGATCGCCTCGCCGGCCGGCAGCGCGATCCACCGTTCCTTGTGCATCCCGTCCGACCAGAACGGCGCGTTGACCGAGTAGGGCACCACGCCCGGCTTCATGCTGTGGTCCTTCACCGAGTCGAACAGGCCGCTGTCGCTGAGCTTCTTCGGGAACGTGGACGGCGCAGTTACCGTCGGCGTCGGCTCCAGGGTGTATAGCCCCCCTTCCCCGTTGCCGCGGTGGTCGCAGATGAGCAACTCGCCCTTCGAGTCGGTGCCGAAGCCGGCGATCTGGAGGCGGGCGCTCGCCAACTCCATGTGCCAGAGGGGCTTCGTGCCATCGTGCTTCATCGCCCAGATGCGGCCGGTCGAGTAGTCGCCGTAGACGTACGCCCCGCTCAGGCCGGGCAGCTTCTTGCCGTGGTAGACGATGCCACCGGTCAGCGACCGGGCCTCGGAGTGGTGGTGCTCGATCGTCGGCTTCGAGAACGGCGTCGGCCCGGCGTTGCGGTTCGGGTAGAACTCGTGGCTCCCCTCGACGACGCTCCAGCCGTAGTTCGCGCCCTTGCGGATCAGGTAGGCTGTCTCCCACAGATCCTGGCCGTTGTTGCCGACCCAGACGTGCCCGGTCTTCTCGTCGCAGCAGATGCGCCACGGGTTGCGCAGCCCGTAGGCCCACGTCTCCGGCACGAACCGCTCGTCGCCAACGAACGGGTTGTCCGTCGGGACGCGGTACGCCTTGCCAGCGTCGGGCCGGTCCACGTCGATGCGCAGCACCTTGGCCAGCAGCTTGTCGGTCCGCTGGCCCATGAGGTTCAGGTCGGAGTCGCCGGTGCCGTCGCCGGAGGTGACGTAGAGCATCCCGTCGGTGCCGAAGCAGACGGCGCCGCCGTTGTGCCCGTGCGACTCCCACTCGATGACCAGTTGCGCGGACTTGGGGTCGATCGCATACGGCGGCTTCCGATCCATCGTGTACCGGGTGACGCGGGTGTAGTGCTTCGCGTCGCCCGGCGGCTGGCTGTTCCAGCCGATGTAGACGTAGCCATTGTCGGCGAACTTCGGGTGGAAGGCGAAGTCGTAGGCGACGCCGCCATCGGGGGTGTCCATCACCTTGACGGCGTCCGCGGTGCGGACCGCCGGGTCATCGTTGACGCGGAAGAGGGTGGTCTTGCCGTAAGACCCGGCCTCGGTGATGACGAGGAGCTGGCCGGTGCCGGGGATGGCCTTCACCATCATCGGGAAGTTCGGCGCGAAGTTCGGGTAGACGCGCTTCGCCCGGTACGGCAGCGGCGGGTCCGGCGAGCCGACGACGGTCGAGGTGGTCAGCGGCACCCGCCTGTCGAGGCCGTAAGGCTTCGGGCGGCCGTCCGGGCCGGCGAAGACGGCGGCCAGGAGGCCGGCGAGCGGGACGGCGGCGAGAATCGAGCGGGTGCCCATGACCGCGATGATACGCGACCACGGTGGGCGGTGGAACCGTCTTCTCGTAGGGTGGGTCAAACGAGTCTTCATGAATGTAGTAGGCACACTCCGTGTGCCGTCTCTTGAAGAACGGCACACGGAGTGTGCCTACTACACTTCCGACCGCCCAACCCGGAGGCCACCTTGATGCGCAAGCTCCTCCCCCTCGCCGCCTTGCTAGTCGCCGGACCGACGCTCGCCGCGGACAAGGACCGGCTCGCCAACTGGCCTCACTGGCGCGGGCCGAACGCCGACGGCTCCGCCCCGGCCGCCGACCCACCGGTCGAGTGGGACGGGGCCACCGGCAAGAACATCAAGTGGAAGGCGCCGCTGCCGGGCAAGGGGAGCGCGTCCCCGGTCGTCTGGGGCGACCGGGTGTTCGTCCTCACCGCCGTCGAGACCGACCGGAAAGCGAAGCCGGACGAGCTACCCAAGATCGACCCGGGATTCGAGACGCGGACCAACCCACCGGCGAACTTTTACAAGTTCCTCGTCCTCTGCTTCGACCGCGCCACCGGCAAGCTCCTGTGGGTGAAGGTCGCCGCCGAGAAGGTGCCGCACGAGGGGCACCACACCACCCACAGCTACGCCGGCGGGTCTCCGACCACCGACGGCGAACGCCTGTACGTCTCGTTCGGCTCGTTCGGCGTCTACTGCTACGACCTGGACGGCAACCTGAAGTGGTCGCGCGATCTCGGCCGCATCCACAGCCGGCTCGGCTGGGGCGAGGCCGTCACCCCGGTCGTCCACGGCGACAACCTGCTGCTCAACTGGGACCAGGAAGCGGACTCGGCGCTGTACTGCCTGGACGCGAAGACCGGCGAGACCCGCTGGCGGGCAGCCCGGGACGAGCGGACGAGTTGGAACACGCCGCTGGTCGTCGAGCACGGCGGCCGGACACAGGTGGTCCTCAACGGCACGACCAAGGTCCGCAGCCACGACCTGAAGACCGGCGCGGTGGTCTGGTCCTGCCCCGGGACGACGGTCAACCCGATCCCGTCGCCGGTGCGGGTTGGCGACAGCGTCGTCTGCATGGGCGGGTACGGGGGGAGCGTGGCCGAGGCGATCCCGCTCGACGCGAAGGGGGAGCTGACCACCGACCGGCTGCTCTGGCGGCACGGTCGGGGGACGCCGTACGTCGCGTCGCCGGCGCTGGTCGGGGACCGACTCTACTTCACCGAGGAGCGGGGGGCGGTACTGACGGTGCTGGACGCGAAGACCGGTAAGCCGGTGATCGACCGGGAGCGGCTGCCGGGGGCGACGAGCTTCTACGGGTCGCCGGTGGCCGCGGGCGGGCGGGTGTACCTGGTGGACCGGCGGGGGACGGGCCTGGTGCTCAAGGCCGGCGGCGAGTTGGACGTGCTGGCGACAAACAAGCTCGGCGACAACGTGGACGCCTCCCCCGCGGCGGTCGGCAAGCAGCTCTTCGTGCGCGGGGAGAAGTTCCTCTGGTGCATCGAGGGGAAGTAGAACGGCCGGGAATGAAGACCGCTCGCGGAGCGAGCGGTCTTCGAAGACCGCTCGCGGAGCGAGCGGTCTACATTCGTGGCGTCAGCCCCGCGAGGAGCTTGCGGCCGAGCTTCGGGTCGGTCATGTAGACGAACGCCGCGTACCCCATCAGCCGGGCATGCGTCTCCCCCTCGGGCAGCGGCTTGCCCTTCCGCATGTTGTGGGCCGCGGCCCGCAGTTGCCGGCGCAGCTTGCGCGGCACGCGTGGCGACCCCTCGCCGTTGACGACCAGCCCGGTGACGCTTTGTCGCGCACCTGCGCGGTGGACGCGCGTCTTCTCCGGCTTGACCGCGAACCCCTCCGCCTCGACCACCCGCTTGACGCAGCCCAGCAGCGCCCCGAGCCGCGGCGGCCCCTTGTGGCCTGCGGGCAGGCTGAAGGTCAGGTCGTCGGCGTAGCGGGTGTAGCGCCAGCCGAGCTTGTGCGCCAGCCCGGCGAGCCGGCGGTCCAGCCGCAGGCACAGGGCGTTGGTCAGCGCCGGGCTGGTCGGCGCCCCCTGCGGCAGGCAGCGCGGGCCGAGGCTGACGTAGTACGTCGCCCCGTCCAGCTCCACGACCTCCCGCGGTGCCTCCGTACAGAGCAGCGCGAGCAGCGTTGCGATCGGCTCCTTGTACCCAGCCCGGCGGAAGACGCCCTTGACCCGCCGCCACGTCACCGTCGGGAAGAACTCCTTCACGTCCAACTTGAGGACGATCTTCGCATTGGTGTGAACCGCGGCATTGCTCAGGATTGACCGGCCGGCCAGGAACCCCTGGGCCGCGCCGTGGACCGGCAGCCGCTCGACGATGTTGTGCAGCACCCAGCGCTGGGCCGCCTTCAATCTCGGCAGCGGCGCCCAGATCGGCCGGGCGGTGCCGTCGCGCTTGGGGATGACGAACCGGCGGTAGTGCAGGCGGGTGGCCGCGTCCCGGTGGTAGCACAGGCCGCGGAGCTGCGCGACGCTGACCCCCAGTGCCTCGGCCAGTTGGGCCGGGCTATCAAGAGTCGGCAACTCGTTCTCGGCGGCGCGCTCGTCGCCGTTGGGGGTGTCCCACTTGTCCGGCTTGCCGTTCTCGGACCAGTAGACGCCGTCGCCGAGGTGGACAATGTGGGCGGCCCGGTACGCCTGCCACGCCTCCCGGCGGAGCTTCTTGCGCTCCTCGGCCTCCTGCTTGAGCGCCTTCTTGTACTGGTCCTTCTCGCGGTCGGACATCGTGTCCGCGTCACGCCGCTCGACCAGGAATCCGCGCTCGCGCAACTGACCGTTGACGTACGCCTGGGTGCCGCCGGCCTGGGCGATCTGCCGCCACAACGTAAGCGGGTCGGTCTGGGTGATGCTCATGAAGAAAAACCCATTTCACCGCCGAGGGCGCGGAG
>DASSAT010000708.1:0-10479 GCA_035699305.1 Fimbriiglobus sp.
CCCCGAAGCGGGGAGGGGGAGCAGGAGGGTTTCCGACTGTCTTTCTCCCCTCCCCGCTTCGGGGAGGGGCCGGGGGTGGGGTTGTCTTCGCCCCCACCCCCTCGATGCCGCTCGGGGTTCGCCGAAAGCCGGCGGCCGATCACTCCGACTTCTTCTTGCCGCCGTTGTTCTCCAGCACGTCGGCGATCTCCGCCAGGCTGTCCTGGAGGTGCGCCCGGGTGGACGTATCCTTCACCTTCGGCAGCGCCGCCTCGATCTGCTTGGCCAGGTTGCGCAGGCTGATCCGGGCCACCGCCCGCAACTCCGCCGACCGCGACGGGCCGAGGTTGAAGATCGACAGCCCCCGCGGCAGCCGGCCGATGGAGATGCCCCCCTCCGGCTGCGGCTCGAACTCCTTCTTGAGGATCTCGATGTACGCCCGCTGGAGGTTCCGCCGCAGCGGGTCGGTCTTCGGGGCGTCGGCCTTCAGCTCGCTCCACACCCCGGCCTGGACCTCGGCCACCAACTCGCTGACCGGGAAGGCGTGGTTCGGGTCGATCACCTCCGCGTCCAGCAGCCGGTTCAGTCGGTCGGCCCTCAGCAGGCTGGAGAGCACCGACCGCTGGAGGCCCATCACGTCCGAGGCGACGCCCGAGAACTTGAACTGGTTGACCACGTCCGGGTCGAGCATGTTCCGCGGGGTGGTGAAGCAGTTCTCGATCAGGAACTTCACCGCCGCCTTCTGCGCCTTGACGTCCACCCGGCTGAACTGTTGGCCGCGGCCGGGGCCGGCCAGGGTGCGGTTCTCCTTCACCCCGCCGACCTGCTTGGCCACCGCGTTGAACCAGTTCCGCCGGTGCATCATCAGCGCCGAGTACGCGTCCTGGAGCACCTCGAAGTCTTCGCCCGGCACCGTCGTCGCCTCGACCAGATAGCCGAGCACCCGGTCCATGTTCTTGAGGCCCAACTCGGTCGCCTTCACCGGGTCGCTGCCGATGTTCTCGGTCAGCACCGTCGGGTCCACCATCGACGGCCCGTCCTCCCCGCCGAACCGCAGGTTCGGCTCCTTGGCCTGCTTGCCCGCCCACTCGTCGAGGGTCGGCTTCTCCGCCTCGGGACTGCTGGCGCCCGGGATCGGCTTGTACCCCCACGCGATGGCGAACAGGTCGTAAGGGGCAATCTTCGGGATCAGGTCCTTCGGCGCGACCTTGTCCTCCGGCTGGGCGACGTAGTTGAACCGGCCGTAGGACATGATCGACGCCACCGGTCCGTACTTGGCGGCGAACTCCGGGTCGCGGAGGTCCTCGATCGAGTACGCCTGGCTGGCCCGGTGGTTGTGCCGCAGGCCCAGCGTGTGCCCAACCTCGTGGGTGGTCACGTACCGGATCAGGTCGCAGGTCAGGTCGTCGGGCAGCGGCAGCTTCCGCGCCCGCTCGTCCACCGCCGAGCACTGCACGAAGTACCACAGCTGGACGATCTTGAGGATGTCATGCCAGACGATGACGTGGGCGGAGATGATCTCCCCAGACCGCGGGTCGTGGACGTGCGGCCCCATCGCGTTGGCGACCGGCTCGGCCACCCAGCGGATGACGCTGTACCGGGCGTCCTCCGGGTCCCAGTTCGGGTCCTCGGTGCGGCTGGGCGGGTCCTTGCACACGATGGCGTTCTTGAACCCGGCCTTCTCGAACGCCGGCTGCCAGGCTTCCACCCCCTTCTTCATCGCCTCCCGGTACTTCTCGGGAATCTCCGGGCTGAGGTAGAACGTGATCGGCTTGACCGGCTCGCTCACCTCGGCCTTCGGGTCCTTCTTCTCCAGCCGGAACCGGGCGATCAGTTCCTTCTCCGTCACCCAGGTCTTGGGGCTGGAGTAGTCGGCGTACCCCTCGGTGAAGTACCCGACTCGGGGGTCGAAGAACCGCGGCGTCATCGGCTCGTCGGGCAGGGCGAAGAGGCTGTAGTGGACGACCACGGTGCTGGTCCGCATGCTGCCGCCGAAGCTGGGCTGCGACGGGCCGTCGGAGCCGAACGACCGCCCGCCGCCGCCGCCGCGCAGCGTCAGCAGCGCCCGGGCCTCGATGTTGGTCGGGAACGCCTTGATCTCCTGGAGGTACGACCGTTCGGAGTCGATCATCCCGCCGAACCCGCCGGCCCGCTTGGCCCCGACGTCCAGTGAGTCCTGCATGATCAGGTTGGTGGCGGTGATGACCGCCGACCGGTCCTTGCCCTCGGCCTCGATGCGGAAGCTGGCGATGATCGGCTCGGTGGCGGACGCCTCGACGGCGGCGCGGGTGTCGGCCCGGGACCGCTTGTCGAACGCCGCCTCGATCACCTGGAGCTTGTTCTCGTGCCGCTCGAACCGGACGAACTTGGTGCCCAGGGCCATGCCGTTGAAGCTGGTGCCGGACGGCCCGCGGGCGACCTCGGCCCGGAACATCATCAGCTTGCCGAGCTTGTCCGCGGGCACTTCGAAGTACACCTTGTCGTCGATCGTGTGGACGGCGAAGACGCCGGGCTGGGTCTTGGCGTCCTTGGTGATGACGTCGTCGTACTTCTTGAGGGCGTCCCGCTTCGGGGCGGCCTTGCCCTTGCCGCCGGGGGCGGTCACGGGGCCTTTGGCCTCCTCCTTCTTCTTCGGCTCGCCCTTGGGCTTTTTCTTCGGCTCGTCCTTCTTGGGCTTCTTCGGCTCGTCCTTCTTGGCCGGCCCGGTGATGGCGGCCTGGACCGGGTCGGCGGAGGTGCCGGCGAGGCCCGCCAGCGCGGCGATGAGCAGCAGACGTGCGAACATGGAGTCCACCTGGCAGCAGGGGTGTGAAAGCGGGGTGCCTAGGAATTCTGTATAAACGGTGCCGGTCGATCGCACCAGTCCGAAGGGGCAAACTCGGCCGCGGATTTCACATCCGCGGCCCGGCAGGATTGGCACAACGGGGCACCCGCCCTACTTCCCGGCCTTGGGGGTGGTATCGCCTGTGAGGAAGAGTCCGGCCGGCTGTTCGACGCCCACGTAGTACACGACGTACGAGACTTGCTGCCTGCCGCGGCGGATGGCGCCGGGGTCGCCGCCGCGGAGGGCGACGGTGGCGTCGTCCACCTCGTTGCTCAGCGGCAGCGGAGTGCCGTCCTCGAACTTGGCCGTCAGGTGGTGCTGATTCTCGAGCGTCTGGATCGACCGGGTCTTCACGACCCCGCCGGCCGGGACTTTGACCTGGCACGACTTGTCCGCGGTTAGCAGGTCCGGTGCCGAGGCGTCCTGGATGACCCAGACCGGCCCGGTGAACCCCTTGGGGACGACGATCTCGACGGTCGGCATGTTCGGGGCCGGCGGGCCGCTTTTGCTGCCGCAGCCGGCGAGACCAACGAACCCCGCGATCAGGAGCAGGCGCGCGCTCATGGAGATCACCTGGCAGCAGTGTGGTGGAAACGGGGAACCTGGGAGTGTTGTATAACCGGTGCCGGCCGGCCGCACCAGTCCGAAGGGGCGAACTCGCCCGCGGTTTTCAGCCCCGCAACCCGGCCGGACCAGTTGCGCCGTACTCACGGCGCCAGTTGCACGTGCGGGTAGGCGCGGATCAACCGGTCGAGCGTGACCAGCGCGCAACCGTGCAACCGGGCCGTCGCGACGATGATCTGGTCCGCCGGGTCCTTGTGGAAGGTGCCGGGCAACTGGGTGGAGCCGACCGCGACCTCCGGCGTCAGTGGGAGCAACTGGACCGGGGATTGGAGGGCTTGGGACAGCCACTGGTCCACGGGGCAGGCCAGTTGCAGCCGACCGTACTCGACCAACTTGGCTACCTCCCAGCAGGAGGTCGCGCACACGCCCAACCCGTTCGGCGCCTCGGCCTGGATGAAGGCTCGGTAGTCCCGGGGGAGTTGGGTGCCGCCGTCCACCCAGTAGACCCAGACGTGGGTGTCCAGGACTATCACTTCAGCGCGTCCCAGTCGGTGTCCGCCACAGGGTCGGTCGGCCGGTCGTACCGCAGCACCGTGCCGCGCAGCGGGTGGTCGGCCCGCGCGTCCGGGCGGGCGGCCGGCAGGACGATCACCTCGACCGCTTGGCCGGCCCGGAACGGCAGGTTGTCGAGGGACAGCTTGCCGTCCTCGGAGAGAACGGCTTCGGTCCGGTGGGCAGGCGTCATCGGCGGAACTCCGGGGAAGCGACTACCGAATTGTCGGGGCCGGACGGGCCGCGTGTCAAGCGGTCCGCCTGACGGCCCCCCCGATGGTCAACGCACTTAGCAGCGGCCCTAAAAGTCTTCCGCCGCGATGACATACTGGATAGCCAGGATCACGTCCCGGAGTTGCTCGTCGCTCACCCGACCGATGGGGCCTTGTTCGAGGTTGATTTGATCGATCGGGATGACGCTGATCGCGTCCGCCTGCGCCACGCAGTCTTTCGTCAACCCGCAGTCGCCTGCGGCGAACGGGACACAGTTCGGCAAGTCCCGGCGCTTGTCGAACTGTGCCGAGGTGAACGGGACGGCGACAACGTACCGGCCGCCGTTGAGTTCGCGCCGGGAAACCACAAGGACCGGCCGCCACGTCTCGCCGCCGGCCCATGCGTCGTAGATTTCGCCCTGCTCGGGTTGCATCAATAGACGTTCTCGTCCATCCAACGGAGCCGGGCCTTGGTCGCGCGTTCGAGCCAGTCCGACTCCTCGGTTTGCTCGGGGTCGGGTGCGTCCGGGCGGACGGCCGGCAGGACGATCACCTCGACCGCCTGGCCGGCCCGGAACGGCAGGTTGTCGAGGGACAGCTTGCCGTCTTCGGAGAGAACGGCTTCGGTCCGGTGGGCAGGCGTCATCGGTGGAACTCCGGCGGAGCGACTACCGAATTGTCGGGGCCAGGCGGGCCGGGTGTCAAGCGGTCCGCTCCTACTCCGGCAGGCTGACGGCTTCGCCGCCGGCGCGGGAGGCGAGGGCCGGCAGCACGTCGTTGGCGGCGTAGCGCAGGAACCGCACCGACCCGTCGGCCAGGGCGAAGTTGGCACCACCGGGGTGCGGCGACCAGAAGTGGAACATCCCGCACGGGTCGTCGAACCGGCTCGGCATGAACGGGTAGTTGCCGGGTCCGCACGACGAACCCGACGTGATCGGCTGGAGGTTCGCCTCGCGGACCCCGAGGATCATCTCGGCCGAACCGGTCAGCCGCTGGCCGACGCCGGCGTACCACCAGCCGAACTGGAAGTCGGCGCTGGGCGGCCGCTCGCCGAGGAGTAGCGTGTTGCTGGTGCCGTCGGTGATCGCCAGCAGGTTGTGCCGCGAGTCCTGGTGCAGCACGCCGTCCTTGGTCCTGTAGTCCTTGCCGGACACGCCGAGGTAGCAGGTGAACGCGACGGTATTGTGCGTCCGCTGGGAAACCTGCGCCGTGGCGGCGCGGCCATCGGAGGGGCAGACGAACACGCCGACGACGGTGGCCAACCCGGTGTGCGGCGGGTTGAAGAACGGCAGTGGGTTGGCGCGGTAGGCGCGGCGAGCCTGGTTGTAGAGCGCCTGTTGTTCGACGAAGGGGAGGACGGAGAGGGTCCAGCCGGAGAACGGCATCAGGTCGCGGTTGAGGAGCGAGCGGTGGCCGGGCGGGAGTTGGTGGTGGACGTCGTGGTACTGGTGCAGGGCGAGGGCGAGTTGCTTGACGTTGTTCTGGCACTGGACGCGAGCGGCCGCGGCCCGGACGTTCTGCACGGCGGACAGGAGCAGCCCGATCAGCACCGCGATGATAGCGATGACGACGAGCAGTTCGATCAGGGTGAACGCGGGGCGGCTACGGCGTGGCGGGCGGCGCATGGGTCTTCCCCTCCGGGGCCGTGCCGACCCCGCGGACGGACAGCGTGACCTCGCGGATGCCGTTGTCTTCCAGGTACAGGACGATCGCGGCCTCGAACGGGCCGGGGCGTTTGACGGTCAACTCGCACGGGTACTCCACGGTCTCGCCGGGCGGGATTGTAACTTGGGTCCGGTGCTTCGCACGGAAGCAACAGTTGGCCCCTCACCCCTCGGCCAGACCGATGACCCGGCGGGGCCGGTCGGCCGGGTTGGCGATCGTGACCGCCAGCGCGCGGGGGCCGGTCGAGACCGTCCCGAAGTCGGTGGCGAGCGGGCCGACGACCATTGGCGGGTCGGCCGTCGGCCGAGCCGGCAGGGATCGTGCGACGATGGCGCCTCCGAGCGAGAGGACGGCCAGACCGAACATGACTCGGGAGGCGGACACGGACGACGCCCTTTACACGGCGACATGTGCTGCCGATCGGCGTCGGACCAGCCAGCGGAACAGCAAGGCCAACACGCCGAACATACCGGCCGCGGCCAACAGCCAGATGTACACTGGGGTGGCGGTCTGCTCTGGGGCGAGACCCACAGGCTCGCGCAATCCAAAGGCTGTGAGTGTAAACTCCGAATCAGGGACCGAGTCAACATAACGTGTATCGAAACGAAAGGTGCGCCGCTGACGATTGATCTCGCCCCCGTCCGGCTTAATATCGCTGTCAATGCACTGAACACGAGTGAGAACAGAGAGCGAACCATCTATTTTTTCATACTCATTTGTACAAATAAAGCGTTTCGATACGGTCTTACCTTGCGCGTCGAGGGTCATTCGACAGTCGTATTGACGAACGCACCAGCCGGCAGCGGGTTCCAGATCGAGCCATCCCGAATAACTGCTGACAAACCCGGGTCGCGACGAGTCGGTAAAAGAAAACACAACTCTGGCCAGCGATCCGTCAATCGGTGAGGCTTCGACCGATATCACTTTTGATCCCGGGCTTGCTAGTAATGTACTCAGCGGGTAGCCTCGGAATGCAAGATGTGAGAACAAGTGGAGAGTTTCTGGAGTATAACTGACCGGCGGCCGATAGTCCGGCTTGTTTTCTCCAGCAAGTTGCCATCCAGATAGTAACCAATCCGTCCCGCCAAATGGCTTCCGTAGCTTGAATTCATACCGTGGGTTGATCACGTTGACACGACTGTCATACGGCTTAGCACCGGGCTGATTGAATGCTTTCAACTCCATTGAGTTGAGATACCGTCCTGCCGTGCTGCGTCGATACTTAAATGTTATTGCCTCTACGAGTCGTTCCTCCTTGTCTGTCACCCGATGTTGTTCGAACAAGCAGTCCGAAATGTATGGGCCGGCTGTGGCCCTCTTCCATACCGCGGGGAACTCGTGCCGGACACGGTCGATGAACTGGGCAGGCGTGTTAGGCGGTTGCCCGCAAGCCTGAAAAGGAATGGCCGTAACCATTCCCACCGCAATCAATGTCCGGCTGTTCTGTGCGCTCATACTTATAGTCCTAGGTGTCGTCGAGTTCTACCTTACTTTACAGGCTCTGACAAAACCCCCGGCGGACCCGTGTGAAGCAGGCTTCCCAAGAGATTATGCCAGAGCCTCTTAGTAGTATGCGTCGTGAGCTGGTACAGGTCAGCCGCACTCGTTACAATTCGTCACCTGCGTGCAACCGCAACCGAAGTGACAGCCTGTGCCGGTGCAGCTACCAGTGCAGGGAGTCCCCGTACCTGGCCCGCCACCCCAGGGGCCGCACGCGATCGCACAGAGCGAGTTGCAGAAGCCGATACACTGCTCTTGGCACTGCTGATAGTTCGGGTCGTTGGGGTCGCACGGGCACGTCACCGAGTCCGCGAATGCAATTCGGTTGGTGGTGGCCACCAGCGCGACCGCTAGCAGCGCCACAGCCAACGAGCCGCTGGCCTGCGACAGCAGGCTGTACAACCTGGTCATGCTCGGTCCTCCTTTCCTCCACCTGTGGCGGGCGATTCCTGACCTCCGAGTCGATCCCGGAGTGTTCGTCTTACTCGACCCGGCAGCCGATAGTGAACCCGATCGTCCGCAGCCAGTCGCAGTCCGTCAGCAGTGCGGCTCGCCGTGTGAATGCCCCGGCTGCCGAATCGGGTAGGCTGAGCCGGACCGGCACCGTGGCCGTCTCCCCCGGCTCGATTGTCAACGGCAAATTCGCGGTAGTGATGCACGAGCAGTCCGACGTGCCACCGATCAGCCGGACCTCGTGCTCGGTCCAGTTCGTGACCGATACGTTCTGCTCCAACACTTCGCCCGGTCGAGCGGTCCCGAAGTCTACGTAGCCGGGTGTGTAGACCGGCGCCCCCTGGAGCCGTGCCAAGGCAGCGGCCGGTGAGCCATACAGCCAGGTCGCCGCCGCCGTCACTGCGACGAGGATCAGCCCCGCACCGAGCAGGACGCCAGCGAACCCGGTCGGCATTCGGAGCAACTCGGCCCGCGGCGTGGCCCGCGCCGCCCGCCAGTCTGGCCGGGCGATCGCCAACAGCGCAAGGGCAGCCACGTCCACGCCGAAGGCGTACCACGGGCTGGCCTTGATGACCCCGAAGCAGCCGCAACTCGCCTGCCCGATCCAGCCCAGGTAGCCGCTCACCCCGGCGAACGCCGCGAACGTCACCACCGCCGCCAGCCACGCCCCGATTCGGTACGCATCGGACACCAGCCACAGTCCGAGGACGATCTCCCACTCGACCGCCGCCATCTGCACCCACGGCGCGGTGAACCAGCCGTACTGCGCGAACGGCGAGACGTTCAGCCCGTACAACTTCATCCCGGCGGCCGCCAGGAGCAGCAGACCCAGCCCAGCGTGGACCCCACGCGTGAACCGTCGGCGAATGGTCGAGTCCGAGTCCATGGTGCGAGTCACCACGACGAGTCGGGCCAGCAACCCGCACAGATGGTATTCCTCCCCCATCCGCACTTCAAGAATAATCTCCAAGAAAATTCCCCGACCGGCTCCTCCGGGAAATTCACCCGGCCGACGGCACGCCCCGGCCGCCGTCGGTACAATCGAACGAGTAGCCCGACCCGCCCGGACCGCGTCATGTCGCACCCCGCCCGGCCGCCGGCCCAGCCCCGCACCGTCCGCCTGCGGCCCGACGGCCGCGCCGCCGACTCCGGCCACCACCACCCCGACACCACCAACGCCGACTTCGAACTGCACGCCTCCGTCGCCGCCCCGGCCGTCCGATTCGTCGAGGGCCACCCGGCCAAGGCCCCCACCACCGCCCTCGGCCCCGAGGCCCGCGACCAGTTCCGCCGCCGGCTCATGCTCTGCTGCCTGATCGCCAGCGTCCCGTTCGCCTTCTTCACCGCCTGCGCCGCCACCAACTTCATCCCGCTCTTCGGCCGCGACACCGTCGGCTGGACCGGGCTGGTGCTCTCGGCCGTCACCCTCGCCGGGCTGGGCACGACCGCCGCGTTCCTCTCCCGCCGCCGCGACCTCGCCGAAGACGCCCTGCGCGTGCTGGAGGTGTCGGTGTTCGGGGTGATGGCGGTGTTCTTCGCGTACTGGCAGTTCCAGGTGCTCACCGCCATCCCGCCCGGCAACGGCCACCCGGAGCAGCCCGCGGTGCTGGCCGCCGCCGCCATCGTCCACGTCAACTGGCTCTTGTTGATCGTCTTCCACGGGGTGCTGGTGCCGAACACCCTGGCCCGCGGGGCCGGGGTGGCGGTGGCGATGTGCGTCGTGGCGCTGACCGTCAGCCTGATCGCCGCCGTGAGCCACCCGCCGACCGGCCGGCACGCCGGCAGCCTGTTCACCCTCGCCGCCACGCTCTTGTTTTCCGGGGCCGGGCTGTCGATCTTCGGCACCGCCAAGACCGAGGCACTGCGCCGCGAGGTCGAGACCGCCCGCGAGCAGGTCCGGCAACTGGGCCAGTACCGGCTACGCAAGAAGCTCGGCCACGGCGGCATGGGCGAGGTCTACCTGGCCGAGCACCAACTCTTGAAGCGGCCCTGCGCGGTCAAGCGCATCCACCCGCGGTACCTGAACAACCCGGAGCAGGTCCGCCGGTTCGAGCGCGAGGTGCAGGCGACGGCCCAGCTGCGGCACCCGAACACGGTCGAGATCTACGACTACGGCCGGGCGGAGGACGGCACCTTCTACTATGTGATGGAGTATCTGCCGGGAATGAGCCTGGAGGACATGGTGGTGCGGCACGGCCCGCTGCCGGCCGAGCGCGTGGTGCACGTCCTGCGGCAGGTGTGCGGCGCGCTGCGCGAGGCGCACAAGGAGGGGCTCGTCCACCGGGACATCAAGCCGTCGAACATCCTGGTGCTCCCCGAGGGCAGCCCGCACGACCAGGCGAAGCTGTTGGACTTCGGGCTGGTCCACTCGCTCTACGAGGAGGCGGACCCCGATTCGAAGATCACCCGCGAAGGGCTGATCGTGGGGACGCCGGAGTACATGTCGCCGGAGCAGGCGTCGGGCGGGGTGCTGGACGGGCGGAGCGACCTCTTCAGTCTGGGGACGGTGGCGTACTACCTGCTGACCGGGCGGGAGGCGTTCCATCGGGAGAACCCGATGAAGACGCTGATGGCGGTGGTGAATGAGGACCCCGCGCCGGCGGCGCAGGACGGGGCGGAGGTGCCGGAGGACGTGCTGGCGGTGGTGCGGCGGTGCCTGGCGAAGGCGCCGGAGGAGCGCTACCAGCGGGCGGGGGAGCTGGAGATCGCGCTCTTGGGCTGCGGGTGTGC
>DASSAT010000709.1:0-2175 GCA_035699305.1 Fimbriiglobus sp.
CGGGTCGGCCGGGTCGGTCATGGCGACGATCCGGTCGCCGGGCTGGAACCCGGGGCCGCCGTCCGGGGCGGTCGCGGTCGCGGCGGGGGTGCCGGGGTCGAACGGCGGCACGTGCCCGCGGCGGAAGCTCCGCAGCACCAGCCGCTGCGGCGGGGCGATGCCCAGCTGCGGGAACAGCGCGCCCTCCTGCCGCCGCGGCCCGACCGACAGCTCCCTCTGCCGGCCGCGGTAGCTCACCGCCAGCGACACCTCCTCGCCCTTGTGGACGCTGGTGACGGCCGGGCGGAGGTCATCGAACCACGGATTCTCGCGGCCGTTGATCGCCTCGATCTCGACCCCCGGCCGCAGCCCGGCCCGCCAGGCGCCCGACCCCGGTTCGATCGCCGAGGCGATGGCCGGCGCCTCCTCGACCCCGTGCAGGTAGACGACCGCGAAGCACACCCCGCCCAGCAGCACGTTCATGATGACGCCGGCCGAGATAATCAGCATCCGCTGCAACACCGGCTTGTTCTTGAAGCTCCGCGGGTCGGCGTCGGCCTTCTCCGGGTCGTCCTCGGCCTCGACCGTGTCCCCCTCGGCGTCCCCCTCGCCGACCATCGCCACGTACCCGCCCAGCGGGACCATCGCCAGCTTGTACGTCGTCTCCCCGTACTGGAACTGGCAGAACGGCAGCGCCGGGCCGAACCCGATGGAGAACGTCTTGACGTGGACATCGCACCACTTGGCGGTGAGGAAGTGGCCCAGCTCGTGGATGAAGATGATGAGGCTCAGCCCCAGCGTGGCCAGCAGCACGTCGAGCGGGTGCAGGTAGCTGCACACGACGACGATGATCGCTACCACGATGGCGAGCTGCACCCCGTTCTGCCGGAACCACGCGGAGAGCGACTGCGGGGCGTCCGGGGCCGAGTCGGTCGCGGGCGTCACGGACTTGTCCTCAGCGGTCGGGTTCGGGTCCACCGGGCCACCTCCTGTCGCGCCCACCGGTCGGCGGCCAAGAGGCCGTCGAGCGTGGGGGTCGGTTCGTAGTCGTGGGCGTCGAGGACCGCCCGGCAGCACCGGGCGACGTCCGGGAATGCGATCTCGCCAGCGAGGAACTCGGCGACGGCGGCCTCGTTGGCGGCGTTGAGCACCGCCCCGCAGGTGCCGCCGCGGCGGGCGACTTCAAAGCCCAGGTCCAGGGCCGGGAACGTCCGCCGGTCCGGCGGCTCGAAGTGCAGCGCCGACAGCGCCCGCCAGTCGAGCCGCTTCGCCGGGCCGGGCACCCGGTCGGGGTAGGTCAGGGCAAACTGGATCGGCAGCCGCATGTCCGGCGGCGAGAGCTGCGCCAGCACCGACCCGTCCACGAACTCGACGAACGAGTGGACCACCGACTCCGGGTGAATAATCACGTCGATGCGGTCCGGCGGCAGGCCGAACAGCCAGCGGGCCTCGATCACCTCCAGCGCCTTGTTCATCAGCGTCGCCGAGTCCACCGTGATCTTCGGCCCCATCCGCCAGGTCGGGTGGCACAGAGCCTGTTCCGGCGTCACGCGCTCCAGTTCGTCGGCGGTCTTACCGCGGAACGGCCCGCCGCTGGCGGTGAGAACCACCTTCGCCACGTCGGCCGCGGTGTATCCGGCGAGCGCCTGGAAGATCGCCGAGTGCTCGCTGTCCACGGGGAGCAGCGCGCCGCCGCGGCGGGCCGCAAGTTCAGTTACCCGCGGCCCGCCGACGACCAGCGTCTCCTTGTTCGCCAGGGCGACGGTCTTGCCGGCCTCCAGTGCCGCCCAGGTGCCGGCCAGCCCGGCGGCACCGACGACCGCTGCGAGGACCACGTCCACGTCCGGGGCGGACGCCAGCCCGCAGGCCGCGTCGTCGCCGCACTTCAGCTCCGTCCCCGCCGGGAACGCACTCCGGTCGGCGGCGGCGAACGCCTCGCCGTCGGTGAGCACTGCCACCCGTGGGCGAAACTGCCGGCACTGCTCGGCGAGAAGCTCCCACCGGGAGCGAGCGGACAGCCCGACGACCTCGATCCGGTCCGGCAGGGAGGCGGCCACGTCCAGGGCGCTGGTCCCGATCGACCCGGTGGACCCGAGGACGGCGACGCGGCGCGGTCGAGGCGGTGGCGGGTCGGCGGGTCGGGTCAAGCGGCACCGGAAGCTACGGGACGCCGAAGACAGCCGGGATCGCCCGGCC
>DASSAT010000710.1:0-5908 GCA_035699305.1 Fimbriiglobus sp.
GCTCGAAGACTCGCTTGACCCACCCTACGGTTTGCATCCCACAATCCGATGGTGCGAGGCCGGGTCTATGCAGCGTCTCGTAGTGAAGATACCGCTTACGGAATTGTGGAACGACACGGGATCGGTCCCGGCCCGACGCGAACGTGACCTTGCTGTTGAGGACATCCGCGACCTGCTCCGACATGGCCCGGTGCGGTTCGTGGTGGTCGATGTCGGCTCCCCACTCCAATGGGTGCCAGCAAACGAATGTTTCGGGTTCTGGCGGGCCGAGGTTCGGCCTCGGGTCGCCGACCCCGCAGCCGGGGCACGGCTCGAAGATTTCCCTGGTGAATACTGCTACTTCGCCGCAGAGTGGGGGCCATCCGACGGCCCCCCGCTGGTTGTGCTGGAACGCCACCACTGAAGCTAAGGTGGGTCACTTCTGCATGATCGGCAGGTAGTTGTTCGGCAGCTGCAACACGATGCACGCCATCGCGGTGGCGTAGGCGGCGCCGTGCCAGTCGGTCCAGACGCCGCCCCGGCCGGTCTGCGACTTGGCGACCAACTCGTCGCGGATCGCCGGGAACCACTCCGCCCAGTAGTTGCCGCCGGCCGTCCACATCGCCAGGGCCGCGTAGTAGTGGCCGTAGAAGTAGTGCTCCGACCGCGACTCGGTCACGTTCGCTTGCCCCCGGCCCGGCAGGAACCGCATCAGGTAGCCCAGCCCCCGCTCGACCGCCCGGCTCCCGTAGACGCCGGCGCTGAACAGCCCGACCACCGCCGCCGCCGACCGGGCGAACGCCGACCCGGCGAACCCCTGCCCTTTGATGTAGCAGAACCCGCCGTCGGGCTGCTGGCAGGCGGTGACGTACCCGACCGCCTTGTCCATCACCGACTTCGGCACGTACAGCCCGGCGTTGCGGGCCGCCCGCAGGGCCATCATCTGCGCCACCGTCACCGACACGTCGGCCTGGTTGGGCCGCGGTTCGTACCGCCACCCGCCCTCCCGGTTCTGGGCCTTGAGGGTCAACTCGACCGCCTGCTCCAGCACGCCCCGGACCCGTTTCTGCTTCGCGGGGTCGGGGACCATGCCGTGGACCTCGGACAAGAACAGCGCGCCGAACCCATGCTGGTACATGGCCCCGTGGGCGAGCAGCGCGTCGGAGTTGTTCAGGTAGCCCGGCGGGGTCGAGGCGGCGCCGCGGTCGGCGACGTACTCCGCGGCCCTGGCGACGGCGCCGCCGAACTTGCCACGGCCGGGCTGGTATCCGCCGGCCATCAGCGCCATCCCAGCCAGCCCGGTGATGGCGACGTTGCCGAACATCGACCGGGTGTCCGGGAACGACCCGTCGGACGCCTGGGCGGCGGCGAGGTAAGCCAGCCCGCGGTCCACCGCCGACTGGGCGTCGGCAGTGACCAGCGAGGGGTCGCCGGCCGGGGCCGGCGCGTCCTGGGCGTGGCCAATGAGCGTCAGGCCGCCTCCGATGCCGAGGGCGGCGCCGGCACGGAGGAACTGGCGGCGGCTGGGAAGATGAGGGGGTGAGGGGGTGAGGGGGTGAGGGCGTGAAAGAGCAGTGGCCGCCACCGAAGGTGAATGCGAATCGTTCATCGGTTTCTCCCAGCTACCAGTCTCTCTACTCACGCCCTCACCCCCTCACCCCCTCACCCCCTCACTTCTTCTGGGCCTTCTCCCGCTCCGCTAACGATGCGTAGTACCGGCGGAGCATGTCCGAGTACTTCGGCATGAACTGCTCCTTGTAGTACTGGCTCATCTGCTGGCGGAGCCGCTCCGGCAGGTGGCCCCACACCTGCTTGGTGATCGTCTCGTCCAGCGGCAGCGCGGGGACGCCCTTCCTGGCCCCGCCGCCCGGGTTGCCGCCCGCGTTCTTCAGGTCGCCCGGGCCGAGCGGTTGCGGCTGGCCCTTGCCGGTCGGCGTCGGTTCCTTCCCCATCGGCTGCTGGCCCTTGGCCTGCTGCGGGTTGCCGGAAGCCTGTTGCTTCTGCGCGGCGCCGCCCTGGCCCTGGCCTTTGCGGTTACGCCACCCCTGCTTCTTCGACTGCTGGCCGGAGCCGCCGCTCTTGGACTGGCCGCCGCTCTGGCTCTTCTGCTCGCCCTGCGGAGACTTGTCGTCCTTCTGCTGGCTTTGACCGCCGCCCTGACCGCTCATCGGGTCCTGCGCCTGCTTGAGCAGTTCGTCCAGGTCTTTGAGCGCCTGGCCCTGCTTCTTCCGCGTCTCCGCGCCGGGGTCGCTTGCGGCGAGCCGGTCGGCGGCGGCCTTGGTGTTCTGCTGAATCCGCTCGGCGATCTCCTCGGGGCTTCGGATTTCGACTCGCGGCTCGCCCGCCTTCAACCGTTCGAGCGCGGCGGACGGCAGCCGGGGGACCGGCGGAGCAACACCGGCCTCGGCGATCATGCCAGCGACGACCAGCGCGGCGGAGGCGATCAGCAGCCGACTCATGGTATCTCCTCAGCCGGGCGGGAACGGCTCGCCAACTTGTCGAACAGCTCGGCCACGTCCCGCTGGGACTGCTCCAGTTCCTTCAGCTCGCCCTTCTCCTCGTCGGAGAGCTTGCCCTTGTCGGGGTGGGCCGTGTCGAACGCGGCGGTCCGCTCGTTGACCTCGGCCTGCATCGACCGCAGCGCCTTGAGCTGCGCCAGCGGCGGGATACCGCCGCCCTGGTCGCCGCCCGCTCCGCCGCCACCCCCTCCCCCGCCGCCTCCGCCGCCTCCCTGCTGGTTGGCCTGGGCCTTGGGGTCTTCCTTCAGGGTATCCAATATCTGGTCGAGCCGCCGCAGCGCGGTCCGCATCGGCCGGAGGGTTTGCGCGTCGGTCGCCTTCTCCTTCTCGGCGTCGTAGCCGTCGGCGCCGAGAGCGTCCACCAGCCGGTCACCGACATACCGGGCGGCCCGGTCCATCTGGTCGGCCGACTGGCGGGTCAACCTGTCGAAGACCGGCAGCTCGGCCAGGTCTTTCTCGGCGAACGCCCGCAGCTCCTCGGCGAGTACCTTCTCGCGGTCTTCCAGGTCGCGGAGGCTTGCCTGGAGCGGACGGTCCCAGCCCTTGGCCATTGCCGCCGCGCCGTGGATGCGGGTCGCCTCGGCGATCGCCGCCTGCTGCTTGTCGCGGACGGCCCGGAGCTGTTCCATCAACTGCTCCCGCTTCTCGCGGGAGAGCTGCTCCTGGTCTTCCTTCTTCTCCTGGTCGAGCTTCTGAAGCGCCTCGTCGAGTCGGTCGAGCGCCTCGTCCTGTTTCGCGCCGGGCGGCTGGCCCTGGGTCAGGTCTTCGCGGGCGCCGTCCATCTGCTCGGCGGCCCGGCGGACGGCGTCGGCCGGCCTGTCCTGGCGCTCGCGGGTGAGGCGCTGGGCCAGCTGCTCGGCCTCCTTCCGCAACCGCTCCTGCTCGCGGGCGAGCTTCTGCAACTCCGCGGCCCGTTGTTCGGGGTCGGAGATGTTCGCTGCTGACTCGGCCTTCTTGCGCAGTTCCTCCTGGGCGTTGCCGAGCTTGGTGATGTCGGCGGCGGCGGCCTTCTGCTTCTTGCGCAGCTCATCGACCGACTCGCCCGGCTTCTCGGCCAGCGCGTCGGCGAGCCGGTCGAGGCGGTCGGTGGCGGACTGGCGGGCCTGCCGCGATTGGCCGGGGTTGTTCTGGCGCAGCTCATCCGCGGCGCGGTGGAGGTCTTGCCGCAGGAAGTCGCCGCCGGCCTCGCGGACGGCGTTGCGCAGGGCGTCGGCCTCGGCCGCGGCCTGCTCGGCGGCCTTCTGAAGGGCATCGGCCTCCGCGCGCGCCGCGTCGGCCCCCGCTGGCTGGGCGGCCGCCCGCGCGGCCTGGTCGGCGGCGGCGGCCCGCTGCGCCGCGGCTTGCGCGTCCTTCTCGTCCGCGAGGCGGGTCGCCTTCTTGAGGAGTTCGCCAGCCTGCTCGGCAGCGCGGTCGAACTTGCCGGCCGGGTCGGCGAGCGCCGCCCGCTGAGTGGGGGTGAGCTGCTGCGGCGCCGTGCCGGCGGTCACCTGGTCAGCGGCCTTGTCCGCCTGTTGGCCGGTGTGGTTCACCTCGTCCCGCAGCGCCCGGGCCTCGCCACGAATCTCGCCGGGGGCGCCCCACTCCTCCAGCCGGTCCAGCAGGTTCGCCAGCCCGTCCTCGGCCACCTTCTGCTGGCGGTGGGCCTTGGCCAGCAGGTCGGCGAGCACCTTGGGGTCCGGCCGCGGGGCGCCGTCGGGGCCGGGCCGCTCGGCCTCCTGGCGCGCGGCGTTGAGCAGCGGCTCCACGGCTTCGAGCGGCTGGTCGGCGATCCGCCCGAGTTCGTCGGCGACCGCCTCGACCTTCTCGGTGGTCGGCGACCGCGGCAGGCTGTTGGCCCGGACGGCGGTCCGCAGCTGCTCGGCCCGGGTGCGCAGCCCGGCGTCGGGGTCGGCGATGCGATTGCGGACCTGCCGCTGCGACTGGTCGGCCTGCCCGAGCGTGGCGGGGTCCTCGGGGCGGGTCTGGCCGGCCTTCGCGCCGCGGAGCACCTCCCCGGTCTTCGCGCGGGCGAGCCGCTGCTCCTCCAGCAGCCGGGCCAGCTCGGGCCGCAGCTCGGACAACTCCTTCTGGACCAGCGCCTCCAACGACGCCTTGCCCATGACCCGGACCTCGACCTCCGCGCTGCGGCCCGGCTCCTTCATCGCGGTGCGGTCGTCCCAGTCGGTCGCGGCGGTGCGCAGCACGATCAGGTCGCCATCGGCCGGGGCGGTGCCGTCGGGCTTCTTGAACTCCGCGACCGGCACCACACGGCTGGCGTCAAGCCCGACCGGCTTGAGTTGTGGTGTACCGGCAGTACCGCCGACCAGCGCGGGCAGCGCCCGGCCGGCGCCGTCGAGGTCGGCCAGCGGCAACGACTGCAACGGCGCGTCCGGCCCGCCGACGCGGTATTCGAGGGCGATGGCCTTCACCGCGAACGGCCGGTCCTCGGCCCGGGTCATGACGGTGACGGACGCACTCGGCAAGAGCGCCAACGGGTCGCGGCCGGCGGCAGGGCGGCCCAGGCCGACCACCGGGGCCGGGTCGGGGAAGATGCGGAAGTCGAACAGCCGCACCCCGGTCAGCCCGTCCTCGTCGGTGAACCGCAGGGCGTACAACCCCGGCAGGTGCGGCACGAAGTCGGCTTCGAGCAGCGTGCCCTCCGGCCCGCTGACGCGGACCGGCACGTCGGCGACCGCCTCGTCGGCCAGGGTCTGCGCGGCGACGGCGCCGAGGGCGTTGCCGCCGCCCAGCGGGGCGCACGCGGTGGCGGCCAGCACCGGGGCGAGGTCGGACTGGTTGCGGAAGACGGCGGAGACGATCCGCCGATCGGCCGCGGCTCGGAAGTGGACCCGGGTGCCGGCGACCGCTTCCACGACGCCCGTCCCGTCGGGCAAGTCGGCCGGCGGCAGGTCGGTGTACGCGGGGTAGGTCAGGCCCACGACCGGCGACGGCCGGTCGCCCAGCGGCACCAGCTTAGGGGCCGGGGCGACCGTGACGCGCTGCCAGCCGGTGTCGGCGTCGTTGGCGACGATGCGGAACTCGAAGTCCCGCGGCACCCGGCCGGCCTCGATGCGGTATGCGATCACCACCTCGGGCCGGGCCTCGGGGTTGTCCAGCACGACGAGGTCTTCGACCGGGCCGGCGCCGGCCAGCCGGACCGACACGACCGCATGGACCGGCAGCACCCCGCCGACGGCGAACCGGACCGGGAACGGCTCTCCCTTCGCCAGCATGATCCGCCCGTCGGGCCGGGGCAGCGGGTCGAGGACTTCGACGCGCGTCTTGGTCGGCCACGGGTGTTTGCCGAACGGGTCCGCGAGCCGGGTCAGGGCCAGCGCGGTCCGCGGCCCGTCGAGCAGCGCCAGCGTGGCGGTGCCGGCGACGACCAGCAGGGCGAGCCAGAGCGCCTGCCACATCCGGCCGGTCGGGAC
>DASSAT010000711.1:0-8048 GCA_035699305.1 Fimbriiglobus sp.
GACGGTGTCCCGCCAGGTCCCGTGGAGTTTGGCCCCCCGCTCCCGTCGGCCGACGACCCGGAACCCGCACGCGGCCTGGAGCCGCAGGCTGGCGGCGTTCTCCGCGAACGTCGCCCCCTGGAGGGTCCAGACGCCGTGCCGCTCGGACTCGGCGACCAGCGCGCGCAACAGGGCGGTGCCGACCCCCTGCCCGCGGCAATCGGCGGCGACGTAGACGCTGGCCTCGGCCACACCGGCGTAGCAGGCCCGGCGGGACACCGGCGCCAGCGCCGCCCACCCGACGACCCGGCCGCCGTCGTGGGCGACCAGCCGGCCGTGCGGCAGGTGGCCGGCGTCCCACGCTTCCCAGTCCGGCGGCTCCGTCTCGAAGGTGGCCTGGCCGGAGGCGATCCCCTCGACATAGACCGCCCGCACCTGCGGCCAGTCGGCGGCGCTCATCGGGTCGATTGCGAAGCCCATCGTCGTCCACTCAATCCTTGTCGTTGCCCTTCTTCTCCTCCTCGGCGACGATCTTGCCCGCGGCCGTCACCTGCACCTCCATCGTCCTCTTCTTGTCATGCGTCACCAGCAGCACTTCGTAGTAGGCCAGCTTCTCCTCCTGCTTCTCCACCTTGATGACCTCCTCGGCGTTCTTGTACGTCGGCCGCGGGTACTTGTCCTCGATCGCCTTCGCCACCGCCTTCGGCAACGCCTTGGCGCCGAGCGCCCGCTCGATCGTCAGCAACTCGCCCTCCGGGGTGAGGGTCACGTCCACGTTCTTGTCCTTGCCCTTTTCCGTCAGGCTCACCTCGTAGACCCACTTGTCCTTCTCCTTCTCCTTGCTGGCCCCGGTCAGTTTGGCGCCCGGGAACCGGGCCTTGACCGTCGTCAGCACCGGCCCGGGTACCTTGTCCAGCGTCACCTTCTCTTCGTCGCCGGCGGGGACGGCCGCCGCCAGGGTGAACAGCGCCGCCACCCCAAGCCCGGTCATGAGTCGTCGCATGTCCTGTCTCCCGTGGGTACCGCCGTAAGCTGTTGGGCCGCCCTATCGTACCCCGGTTCTCGGCCGACTCAAGAACCACCCCGGGACCACGGCCGTCCCGGCCGCTCTTGCTACGCAAGGAGCAGTGCTACCGCGTCACCCGGAAGGTCCGCGAGCCGTTTAGCAAGAGCGGCCGGGACGGCCGCGGTCCCAGGGGAAACCGGCGCTGACAGGGGAAAGGGGGGATGCTAGTGTCCCGCCCCCGTGGCGGCAGGCCGCCGCCCGCCCCGGCCGGACCTGGGGCGATCCCCCTCGGAGAAGTGGAATGACCACGACCCGTTGGAAGTTGACAGCCGGGGGCCTCGTCCTGGCGCTGGGTGGGCTGGCCGCCGTGGCCGGGGTGCCGGCCCGCTCCTGCCAGCCCGAGCACAAGGCCGGCCCGGTCGTGCTGGTCGAGGCGCCCGTGCCGATCCCGGTCGCCCCCGTCTTGTATCAGCCGCCGGCCGACGCCCCAACCGCCCCCGCGATCCCACCCGCGCCGGTGGTGCCGGCCGTCAGCACCCCGGCCGAGGCGTCGGTGTTCCCGCTGCCGGTCGTGACCGCCGAGGCGAAGTCGGAGCCGAAGCCGCCACCGAAGGAGGACAAGGTCTTCGAGTTGACGGTCCCGGCCGCGGAGCCGGTCCAGCCAGCCAGTTCGCCGCCGCCGGCTCCGACCGGGGATTTGGAACCCGCCGGCTCGCCGCCGGCTCTGCCCGTGGCGAAGCCGTTCCCGCCCCCGGAGCTGAAGCCTACGCCAACCCCGACGCCGGCGCCAGCCCCGCCGAGCCTTCCCGCGCCGAAGCCGACCCCGCCCGCGCCCAAGCCGACCCCCACGTGGGGCGATCCGTTGCTCAACACCAAGCCGGACCCGGCCCCGACCGTCGTCGAGACGAAGCTCAAGGTTTGCCTGCGGATGGGCGATGAGCGGCCGCGGTTCGAGGTCCGCGACGGCGACGAGGTCTACCTCAAAGTCGTCTGCGACAAGGTGGACGTGAAGTCCCCGTCCGACCGCGGCGAGACCATGTCCACCCTGCGGGCAACTGGCCGGGTGACGTTCGTCACCCCCGGCGGCGATGGCACGTGCGACGAGCTGACCGTCATTCCCGGGACCGGGCAGGTGGTCGTCGCCGGCCGGGTCAGCTTCAAGTACAACTGGGGCAAGGTCGAGACGACCGTCAGCGGCGAGAAGATGACTTTCCGGCTCGGCTCGACGCCGAGCGCTGGTCCGGTCACGGTCCAAGCGTCCCACCGGACCCGCTGAGGCCGGGCGCGAGTTGCGTTTCGCTGGGAGTGAATGTCGGCCCGGGGCTTTGCCCCGGGCCGAAGTCGTTTGGCGAGTATTCCCGCCTGACTCGACGACCCGGCTCGACAATGGAGGAAATGTACTACACTCGGGTGTCGGCCTCTGTTCCCTGGCGGCCGTGGCACGGGTGCCCCCATGACCGCGAGTCCGCCGTTCGCCCTGAACCTCGAACCGCTCCTGCCGTACTGGCCGGTCCTCGGCATCGCCGGCGCCGTCGGGGTGTTCATCCTCGTCGTGCTATCGGTCCGCCGGCTGCGTGCCCCGGCCCGAGACCTCCCGTCGCCGGCCGCCTACCTCGGCCCGGAAGGCCGGCTCCTGGACTCCGTCTGGCAGCTCGACTCGCGGTCGTACTCCGACCGCCGGGGGGCGGTCCGCCGGGACGGCCACCCGGTCGGCGTGCTGGTGTCGTCGCCGACGCTGCGCAACGGGGTCGAGTCCGGGTTCGTACTCGACCGGTCCACCGGCGGGCTGCGGGTGGCGCTGAACGTCGCGGTGGCCGCCGGCATCGCCCTCCAGGTGAAGGCCGAGCACGCCCCGGAGACGACGCCGTGGGTGACGGTGATCGTCCGCAACTGCCGCCACGCCGGTCAGCACTACGAACTCGGCTGCGAGTTCGACAAGACCCCGCCGTGGAACGTGCTGCTGCTGTTCGGTTGACCCCGCCGGGGTCATGACCTTCGCTTTCGATCCGGGAGTCCGTCCGCCCGCATTTCCTGGCCCGACGCCGCCCGGCAAACCGGGGCGCGTCCGGTCTTACCGGTTGCCCTCACCACTCCGCGGCTGGTAGTTTATCTGTCAGACCCACCCCGCCCGGGCGCCCGCCCGCGTCGTGTCCGCAGGAGACAAGCCCCGATGCGCCAGCTCGCGGTTTTGCTCGTCGCGCTCGGCTGCGCCTCGCGGCTAACCGCGGCGGACGTGGACTACGCCCGCGACGTGCTGCCGATCCTGTCGGACAACTGTTACCCCTGCCACGGCCCCGACGCCCGCCAGCGCAAGGCCCGGCTGCGCCTCGACACCAAGGAAGGGGCCTTCCAGAAGCGGGCGGGCCGCACCATCGTCGTCCCCGGCCAGACCGCCGACAGCGAACTGGTCCGCCGCGTGTCGAGCACCGTCGCCGACGAGCAGATGCCGCCGCCGGACTCCAACCGCAAGCTCACCGCGAAGCAGATCGAGACGCTGAAACAGTGGGTGGACCAGGGCGCGAAGTGGGACCGGCACTGGGCGTTCGTCTCGCTACCGAAACAAATCCCAAATCCCAAATCCCAAATCCCAAACCCGATCGACGGGTTCATCCTCGCCCGGCTGGAGAAGGAGGGGCTGACGCCCGCCCCCGCCGCGACGAGGGAGGCGTGGCTGCGACGGGTGTCACTCGACCTGACCGGCCTGCCGCCCACCCTCGCGGAACTCGACGCCTTCCTGAACGACGCCTCGCCGACCGCCTACGAGACGGTGGTGGACCGGCTGCTCACCTCGCCGCGGTACGGTGAGCGGATGGCGGCCGACTGGCTCGACGTGGCCCGGTACGCCGACACCCACGGGTTCCAGCACGACCGGTTCCGGCCGATGTGGCCGTACCGCGACTGGGTCGTCCGCGCGTTCAACGCGAACATGCCGTTCGACCGGTTCCTCACCGAGCAACTCGCCGGCGACCTGCTGCCGCACCCGACCAAGGACCAACGGCTGGCGACGGCGTTCAACCGGCTGCACGTTCAGAACGAAGAGGGCGGCGTCGTCGAGGAGGAGTTCCGGGTCGCCTACGTCGTGGACCGGGTGACGACCATGGGTACCGCGTTTCTGGGCATGACGTTCGAGTGCAGCCGGTGCCACGACCACAAGTTCGACCCGATCACGCAGAAGGACTTCTATTCGCTCTTCGCGTTCTTCCAGAACATCGACGAGTCCGGGCAGACGAGCTACTTCACCGACGCGATGGCGGTCCCGACGATGATCCTCTCGACCGCCGAGCAGGACGCGAAGTTGGCCGCCCTGACGGAGAAGGTCGCGCAGAAGGCGAAGGCGCTGGCCGCGCTGCGAGAGCAGGCGCGGCCGGCATTCGAGAAGTGGGTCGCGCGGAAGAGGGCCATACCGGCGGCGCTGCCGGGGCTGGTGGCGTACTACCCGTTCGACGACTGGGACGGCAAGGACGTGCCGAACGCCGCCGACCCGAAGGCGCCCGGCAAGCCGCACGACGGGCCGAAGCCGACCCCCGGCCACGTTGGGCGGGGCGCGGTGCTCGACGGCGAGGACGGCTTCGAGTTCCCCGGCGTCGGCCACTTCACCCGGTCGGACCCGTTCACGCTGGCGCTGTGGGTGGACCCGGCCGACCTCGCCCCGCGCGCGGTCGTCGTCCATCACAGCAAGGCTCCCATCGACGCCGGCAGCCGGGGCTATGAATTGTTGCTGGAGACGGGCCGGGTCGCGTTCGGGCTGCACCACATGTGGCCGGGCAGTTCGCTGAAGGTGGTGACGAAGACGGCGATACCGACCGGCGCCTGGACGCACGTCGCCGTCACCTACGACGGCTCCGGCAAGGCGGCCGGGGTGAGGGTGTACCTCGACGGCCGGCCCGCGGAACTGGAGGTGCTGCGCGACAAGCTTCAGAAGGACATCACCTACGACGGCGGCGAGCCGAACCTGGCGATCGGCTACCGGTTCCGGGACAACGGGTTCAAGGGCGGCCGGGTGGACGAGTTCCGCGTCTACGACCGGGCGCTGACGCCGCTGGAGGCCGCCCACCTGGCCGGGGCCGGCGACCTCGAAGCCGCGTGGAAGGCGCCGACGGACCCGCTCTTCGAGTACTTCCTGGCGGCAGTCCACGAGCCGACGGTCCAGGAGACGGCCGCACTCCGGGCCGCCCGGCGCGAGCACACCGCGTTCCTCGAACCCATCCCCGAGGCGATGGTGATGGAGGAGCTGCCGACGCCGAAGCCCGCGTACATCCTCAAGCGTGGCGCCTACGACGCCCACGGCGAGCGCGTGACCGCCGACACGCCCAAGGCGCTGCCGCCATTCCCGGCCGACCTGCCGCGGAACCGGCTCGGGCTGGCGCGGTGGCTGACGCAGCCCGACCACCCGCTGACCGCGCGGGTGGCGGTCAACCGCCTCTGGCAGCAGATGTTCGGCAACGGGCTGGTCGAGACGAGCGACAACTTCGGCCGCACCGGCACCCCGCCGACGCACCCGGACCTGCTCGACTGGCTGGCGCGGGACTACGTCGCCCACGGCTGGGACACCAAGCGCTTCCTGAAGCAGGTCGCCCTTTCAGAGACCTACCGCCGCTCGTCCCGACCGACCCCGGAGATGGTGCGGAAGGACCCGCTCAATCACCTTCTGGGGCGGTCCCCGGTCCGCCGGCTGACGGCCGAGATGCTGCGCGACCAGGCGCTGTTCGACTCCGGGCTGTTGGTCGAGAAGCGGGGCGGGCCGGCCGTCTACCCGTACCAGCCGGACGGGCTGTGGAACGAGGCGATGGGCCGGCCGAAGTACCCGCAATCGAAGGGGCCGGACCTCTACCGGCGGAGCCTGTACACCGTCTGGAAGCGGACCGCCCCGCACCCGCAGATGACCACCTTCGACGCCGCCGACCGTAGCGTCTGCACGGTGAAGCGGCAGACCACCAACACCCCGCTGCAAGCGCTGGCGCTGCTGAACGACCCGCAGATCGTCGAGGCCGCGCGGTCCCTCGGAGAGTGTGTCTTGAAGGAAGGTGGGGCGACGACCGCCGAGCGGGTGGCGTGGGTGTTCCGCACCGTGACCAGCCGGTCGCCGACGGCGAAGGAGACGGCAATCCTGGTGCAGCTGTTCGACGAGCAGAAGGATTTGTTCGCGGCGAACCCGAAGGACGCCGCGAAGCTGCTGGCGGTGGGTGAGAGCAAGAGCGATCCAAAGCTGGATAAGGCGGAATTGGCCGCCGCGGCGACGCTGGCGCTGGCGGTGCTCAACCACGACGAGGCGGTGAACCGGCGATGAACTCATCTCACGACATTCTGCCGCCGACCAACCGCCGGCTGTTCCTGCGGTCCTCCGCGCTGGGCCTGGGCGGGTTCGCCCTCGGCCACCTGCTCAACCGCGACACCGCCGCGGCGGCCGGGCGGAAGGGCGTCCTCGACAAGCCGCACTTCCCGCCGAAGGCGACGCGCATCATCTACCTGTTCATGGCCGGCGGGCCGTCACAACTTGACCTGTTCGACCACAAACCGAAGCTCAACGAGTTGAACGGCCAGAACCTACCCGCCTCGGTCCGCAAGGGCCAGCGGCTCACCGGCATGTCCGCCCACCAGGCCACGCTGCCGCTCGCCGGGTCCATCTTCAAGTTCGCCAAGCATGGCAAATCCGGCGCCCCGGTCAGCGAACTGCTGCCGGACACGGCGAAGATGGTGGACGACCTGTGCTTCGTCAAGTCGGTGTACACCGAGGCGATCAACCACGACCCGGCGATCACCTTCTTCCAGACCGGCCACCAACTCCCCGGCCGGCCGAGCTTCGGGGCGTGGCTCTCCTACGGCCTCGGCAGCCTCGCCGACGACCTGCCGGCGTTCGTCGTGCTGGTCTCCAAGGACCGCACCGAGCAGGGTCTCTACGCCCGGCTCTGGGGCAGCGGCTTCCTGCCGAGCCGGCACCAGGGGGTGCGGTTCCGCAGCGGCCAGGACCCGGTGC
Organism: Fimbriiglobus sp.; assembly: GCA_035699305.1. Taxonomy (GTDB): domain Bacteria; phylum Planctomycetota; class Planctomycetia; order Gemmatales; family Gemmataceae; genus DASSAT01. The sequence goes on from DASSAT010000711.1 coordinate 6,960, forward strand.
TGTACCTGAAGAACCCCGATGGCGTTTCAACGGAATCGCGGCGAATGATGCTCGACCGTCTCGGCGAGTTGCACGCGCTCCAGTCCGGTGCCGAGGCCGACCCCGAGATCGAGTCGCGCGTCGCGCAGTACGAGCTGGCCTACCGGATGCAGACCAGCGTCCCGGAGGTCATGGACTTCTCGAAGGAGTCCAAGGAAACCCTCGACCTGTACGGCCCGGACGCGAAGACGCCGGGCACGTTCGCGGCGAACTGCCTGCTGGCCCGGCGGCTGGCACAGCGGGGCGTGCGGTTCGTGCAGCTCTACCACCCCGGCTGGGACCACCACGGCGGCCTGCCCAAGGGCATCCGCCGGCAGGCGAAGGACGTGGACCGGGCGTGCTACGCGCTGATCCAAGACCTGAAGCGGACCGGGATGCTCGACGACACGCTGGTGGTCTGGGGCGGCGAGTTCGGGCGGACGAATTACAGCCAGGGGAAGCTGACCGCGACCGACTACGGCCGCGACCACCACCCGCGGTGCTTTACCATGTGGTTCGCCGGGGGCGGGGTGCGGTCGGGGACGAGCTATGGCACGACCGACGAATTCGGCTACAACGTGGCCGAGAACGGCGTCCACGTCCACGACGTCCAGGCGACGATCCTGCACCTGATGGGCATCGACCACGAGAAGCTGACGTACAAGTTCCAGGGCCGACGCTACCGGCTCACCGACGTTCACGGCGTCGTGGTGAAGGAGATGCTCGCGTAGGTCGGGTCGAGTCTTCGAGGCCCGACGCGGCGCCAGAAAAGCGGGCCGCGGATGACGCGGGTCTTCGAGCGCGGATACCGACGCGGATAAAAAGACACGATCGAAGTTATTGATCCGCAGGTTGTCGAGATTGTCTCACGAGACTTGCCCGCGCGACGCTCTTCAGCCCGAAGGGCTGGGAGTCCTCAGCCCGGGGCATCGCCCCGGGTTGGGACGTCCAACGCGCCCCCAGCCCGAAGGGCTGGGACAGGTGGCGTGTCCCAGCCCGTCGGGCTGGAAGAACCACCGCCCCGTTCCCCAGGGCTGCGCCCTGGGCTGAGGACTCCCAGCCCTTCGGGCT
>DASSAT010000712.1:0-2023 GCA_035699305.1 Fimbriiglobus sp.
TCCCGCCGAGCCTCGGGAAGCTTCGGCTCGGCGAGAGCCTCGCCCTCCCAAACTGACGCACTGCCCTGTGGTTAGTTCTTCTTCCTCGGGAATTCACCGCGGCGGCCGTCGGTCCGCTCCGGCCGGTCCCGCGGCAGCAGCTCCGGCAGGTTCGCCACCCGCAGCGCCGTCACCGCCATCACCTGCGCCCCCTGGATCAGGTTCGGCTCCTTCGCCTTGTCGAACGTGTCCGTCTGCGTGTGGTGCGTCAGCCGGTACTCGTCCGGCTCCTGGATGCAAGCGAACCCCGGCACCCCGGACCCCTCGAACGACTGGTGGTCGCTGCCGCCAAAGAACCGTAGGCTCAGACCCTCGAACCCGACCTCGGCCAGGCTCGCCAACTCCGGCTCCAGCACCGCCCGTACCGCCTCCCGGCCCATCAGCGCGAACCCCTTCACCCGCCCCGTCCCGGTGTCGTGCACCAGCGCCAACGACGTCCGCGGCATCTCGTCCTTGTGCCGCTGCACGTACTGCCGGGAGCCGTGCAGCCCCTCCTCCTCGCCGGTGTAGAGCACGAACCGGATCGTCCGCTTCGGCCGCACCCCCTGCCGGGCCAGCTCGCCGAGGATGCGGGCGCACTCCAGGATCACGCAGCTGCCGGTGCCGTTGTCGGTCGTCCCCTGGCCCAGGTCCCAGGAGTCCAGGTGGGCGCCGATGACCACGAACTCATCCGGCTTCTCGCTCCCCGTGATCTCGCCGACCGTGTTGTAAACGGTGATCGGCCCGGGGATGAACTTGTTGGACACATCCAGATCGACCTTCACCTCGCGCTGCGGGTCGGACGCCAGCCGCCACAACATGCCGTAGTTCCCGTAGGCGCACACCAGCTGGGCGGTGCCCTCCTGCTTCTCGCCGCGGTCCCGGCCGCGCCACGAGCCGGAGACGGCGATCAGCCCGTGCGGCTTGCTCGACTGCGAAAGGATCGCGGCCGCCCCCTCGGCGGTGGCGAACTCGGTCACGATGCCCCGGAAGCTGAACCCGCGGCCGAACCCGCCGGGCCGTCGGCCGGCCGGCGGCTGCTCCTTCTTCGGTTCCGCCTTGCGAACCTCCGCCTTCTTCGGCGGCTCCGCGCCGACGGCGACCGGCGGCGGGGGCAGCGGCAACTCGGCACTCTTCAGCTCGAGCTTCTTCGGCAGCTCCTTCTTCGCCCCGTCCTTCGCCTCCTCCTTCTTCGGGGCGAACGACGGCCGGCGGCCGGCGCTCTTGTCGAGCGGCTGGTCCGGCCGCATCCCGAAGTAGCTCAGGTCGGTGATCGGCTGCATCTCGCCGGGCGCCCCCAGCAGCACCACCGCGTCCTTGAGCTTGCCCTTGTACTTCTCCAGGTCGGCCTTGGTCCGCGCCTGGAGCGCCACCACCCGGCCGGTCACCTTCCCCTTGGTCCCCGGCGTCCACCCGGACGAGGCGACCGAGATCGTCCGCCCGTTGGCTGGCTCGACTAGCTTCATCCGGGCGTACCCGCGCTCCCACCCGACCGGGATCTCCCACGGCTCCAGCCGCACGTGCTCCAGCCCGTACTCCTTCATCTTCTCGGCGGTCCAGTGGCTGGCCTTGTCCAGGTTCTTCGACCCGGTCAGCCGCGGGCCGATCACGTCCGAGATGTACTGAAGGTTCTTCATCAGCTCCGAATGCGACTTCACGTCGGCGATGATCTTCTGGTCGAGTTCGGCCGCGGCCGACACCGTCGCCACGGCACGGGGTTTCGGGGCGGCCTCGCTCGCCGGGCGGGTGGCCGGCGCCTGAGCCAGGGCGACGCTGCCGGCGACGAACGGCAGCGCGAGCAAGAGAGACCGGGCGATACGAGCACACATCGGACGGCGCTCCGAAAAGGGATGAGGCGGAAGGGAGTTCGCGGACTTGCCCGGCATTGTCGAGGCGGAGCGCGGCCGACGCAAGGGGCGGCGCGGCTTTCTAATAGCTTTGAGCGGAGAGCGGTGAGCGGTGAGCCAGACAAACGCAGAACGCCCGGGTAACGGCCCCCGGGCGT
>DASSAT010000713.1:0-2263 GCA_035699305.1 Fimbriiglobus sp.
CCGAGCCGCCCGCGGCGGGCGGCCCCCGTTCGAGCGGACGCCGTGCAGCACCTTGCCGAGTCCTGGCAGTGGGCGATCAGCGCCTTCGCCCTCGTCGCCGACGTGGCGGCCACGGTCCACGTCGTCCTGCACAAGCGCGACTCCCGGGCGGCGATCGGCTGGGCCGGCGTCATCTGGCTGACCCCGCTGGCCGGCCCGCTGCTGTACTTCTTATTCGGCGTCAACCGCATCCGCCGCAAGGCCCGCCGGCTGCGGCGGCCGCTCGACCCGCCGAAGGCCGTCGGCATCCCCGTCCTCGCGCCGGCGGACGACGGCCCCGAACCGCCACCCGGGGCCGAGCACCTGGGCACCCTGGTCCGGCTGGTCGGTCACGTCACCGGCCAGCCGCTGTTGCCCGGCAACCGGGTCGTCCCGCTCTACGGCGGCGAGCAGGCGTTCCCAGAGATGCTGGCGGCGATCCGCGGCGCGGAGCGGTCGGTGGCGCTGGGCACGTACATCTTCGACAACGACCCGGCCGGGCGGATGTTCGCCGACGCCCTGGCCGACGCGGTCGCCCGCGGGGTCGAGGTCCGGGTGCTGATCGACGCCGTTGGGTCGCACTACACCTGGCCGTCGATCGTCCGCCGGCTGCATCGCGGCCGGGTGCCGGTCGCCCGGTTCCTGCCGCAGCTCTTGCCGTGGTACTTCCCCTACGCCAACCTGCGCCTGCACCGCAAGGTGCTGGTGGTGGACGGCCGGGTCGGCTTCACCGGCGGCATGAACATCCGCCAGGGGCACGATGCGACCCTCAAGCCGCGGCACCTGATCCGCGACCTGCACTTCCGCCTCGACGGGCCGGTCGTCGCCCGGCTCCAGGAGGCGTTCGCCGACGACTGGGAGTTCACCACCGGCGAGCCGCTCACGGGCGACCGCTGGTTCGCCGACTTGACCGCCGTCGGGCCGGTCCACGCCCGGGTGGTGCCGAGCGGGCCGGACGACGACTTCGAGAAGCTGCGGACGACCTTCTTCGGGGCGCTGAGCTGCGCCCGCGAGTCGGTGCGGATCATGACGCCGTACTTCCTGCCGGACGCGGGGCTGATATCGGCGCTGAACGTGGCGGCGCTGCGGGGCGTGAAGGTGGACATCCTGTTGCCGCGGCGGAACAACCTGCGGCTGGTGCAGTGGGCGGCCACGGCCGAGCTGTGGCAGGTGCTTGGGCACGGCTGCCGGGTGTGGCGGGTGCCGCCGCCGTTCGACCACACCAAGCTGATGCTGGTGGACGGCGTCTGGTCGCTGATCGGGTCGGCCAACTGGGACGCGCGGAGCCTGCGGCTGAACTTCGAGCTGGACGTGGAGTGCTACGACCCGGCACTGGCGGCGACGCTTGACGAGCTGGTCCGGCAGAAGATCGAGCGCTCGGACCTGGTGACGCTCGCGGATGTGGAGGACCGCAACGTCTTGTTGAAGCTGCGGGACGGGGTGGCCCGGCTGTTCTCGCCGTACCTGTAGCGGAGGGGGTCTGGTCGTCCTGTTGAAATGTCCAAACAAACAAACGGGGCCACCGCTTCCCGTGGCCCCGTTCGCGCGAGCAGGTGAGACCCGCGCGTCGACGACCTACCGCCGGAGGGAGGCGGAAGGCCGCGGGGCGGGCCGGCGACCGCGTCAAGACGCGGTCGGCAGCTTCTGGGTTGGCGGAGTGCCCGCCGCCTGCTGCTGGGCCAGAGGCAGCAGCTCCTGGCGGTAGATCGCCACTTCCCGCGGGGCCTCGATCCCGAGGCGGATCTTGCCCCGATCGATGTCCACGACTGTGATGCAGATGTTGTCGCCGATGAAGATCTTCTCGCCCAGTTTGCGGCTCAGAACCAGCATGTTGCGACCCTCCGGTGAGCGTCCATCCTGCTCGCAAAAGCTGCCCAATTCTACCCCACGAACGGGAGGGCCGACGGACGGGCGGGTCGGAAAAAGGGCACGCCGCGGCGCCCAAGTGGGCGCAGGGCCGGCATTTTGGGCGCCTCCCACACCCCGGCCGGGGGCGAGTCGCGGCTGTCCGTCGGGGAAACGGACTTCGGGCCGCCCGGTTGCGCCCGGACCTCGGACAACCCGTCCGGTTTCCCTGCGCCCCGACCCGCACGACCGCGCCGACCGGACAGTTGGGGAATCGCCGAAAAAACGAACCGCGGAGGGGTCGCTTCCTCCCCCTCCGCGGGAGCGGCCTCCGGGGGCGTCTGGACCCCGGGCCGCTTCAGGTCAGAAGTCGGAGGTCAGAAGTCGGAGGTCAGAAATC
>DASSAT010000714.1:0-6970 GCA_035699305.1 Fimbriiglobus sp.
CCGCGCGCGGAGCGAGCGGACCACACTTGCCTCGAACTCACTTAACCGCTGCTGGTACTCGGCCACCGCGGCCGGGAACTTCTTCTCCAGGTCTGCCGTCACCGGCATGTCGAGCAGGACGAAGTCGGTCCCGTTCGTGGCTGCCCAATCGGTCAGCTTGTGCAGGTATCGCAGGTGCGCCCCGGTCCGGTACTTGTCGAGGAACCCGAACGGCGGCAACTTCCGCCCGTACACCTTGGCCTCGTCATAGCGGTACGACACGAACCCCTCGTTCGGGGCGTAGCCGTTGCCGGTCCGCAGGGCGGCCGTGTACCGCAGGTTCGTGCGGGCCTCCTTCGCCGCCTCCGGGCAGCAGCCGGGGAAATACTCGTCGGCTGTTGCCGCGGCCCACATGCGGATGCCGTGGCGGTAGCGGAATGCCGCCCAGCACCGCGACAGCCGACCCTGAACGAAATGTCGCGTCACCCACTCGGCCGTCTCCGGCTTGGTCCGCAGCCACACGGCCCAGTCGTTCACCGTCATCAACGAGTACGGCCCGTGGTGCTCCTGCCGGGCGTCGTTGATGTCGCTGGCGGTGATCCCGTAGACCAGCAGCCGCGGCGGCGTCGGGCAGCCGTGGATGACGGCGTGGTACGTCTCCGAGGTCGTGGCCCCCGACAGGCCGATCGCGTAGCCGTCGCGCAGTTCCTTGCCGCGCCAGCGGACGCCGGCCACCACGGCGGGGTCCAGCCCCTCTGCGACAGGCGATCCGCCCGCCAGGACGAAGTCCCGCGGCCGGGACCGGCACCCCGCAAGTTTTTCCGCGTAGTCGTCCGGCGAGTACCGCTCCCAGGTGTCGCGGAAGCTGACGACGACGATGTCCACGAGCACCAGGCCGACGAGGAACCATGCGACCGGGCGGAACCGGCTGCGGGGCGGGGGATCGGGGGTGGCGGCGGGTGTGGACAACACGGTGCTCCGGGCGAACCCCGAGCGGCAGCGAGGGGGTCGCTTGGGCCAGGATAACGACCCTGGCGCGGCTCCAAACGTCCTGGCGCGAGAAGCTACCCCCTCGCTGCCGCTCGGGGTTCGCCGGGCATGAACATACCCCCTCCGAGCGGCGTACTGGAAGGGGAAGTTCGCCGCGGCGGTTTGACCGCCGTCCCTTGTTCCCGCACGTCGCCCGGCGTAGAACACCTGATATCACCGAGGCAACGTCTCGTGGGCCTTCGGGCCGCTGTTTACCATAGGAGGCTCTCGTGCCGCGCGTTCGTCTGGGGCTGCTGGCCGGGCTGGTGGTCGGGCTGGTGTCCGCCGCTTCCGCCCAGGATGCCACCAAGCACTCGTTCGAGACCCGCTTCGAGAAGGACAAGCCCTTCTACCAGAAGCTGACGACCAAGGTGGACCAGCAGCTCAAGGTCCAGGGCGGGTCCGAGGTCCCGCTCAAGCACGAGCAGACGTTCTACTTCAAGTGGACGCCGATCAGCCAGGACAAGGACGGCAAGTGGACCGTCAAGATGGCCATCGAGGGCGTCCAGTTCAAGATGGACATCGCCGGCCAGACGATCGAGTACGACTCGACCAACCCCAACCCCACCGGGGCGTCCGGCAACCCGGGCCTGACCGACTTCTTCAAGAACCTGGTCGGGACCGAGCTGACCGTCACCTTCGGCAAGGGGATGGCAGTCGAGAAAGTGGACGGCCGGGACGAGCTGCAGAAGAAGCTGGCGGCCGTCAACCCGCAGATGGAGGCGGTCCTCAAGAGCGTGCTGACCGACGAGGCGATCAAGGAGATGGTCGATCCGTCGGCCGGCGTCACCCCGAAGGAGCCGCAGCCGGTCAACGGCACCTGGGAGAAGAAGGCGACCCTCTCCCTCGGCCCGATCGGCTCCTACGACCGGACGTTCACCTATACCTACAAGGGCAAGGACGCGGAGAAGAAGGACCTCGACCGGATCGAGGTGAAGCCGAGTCTCACCTACAAGCCGCCGACCGGGTCGGGCGAGGGGCTGCCGTTCCGCATCAAGGGCGGCAAGCTGGAGACCAAGGAGGTCAAGCAGGGGCTAGTCCTTTACAACCCGAAGGCCGGGTGGGTCGAGTCGGTCCGCATCAACCTGGTGTTGACCGGCGACCTGGACGTGACGATCGGCTCCGCCGACTCGAAGGTCAGCCTGACTCAGGACCAGCGGACCGAGTTGGAGACCTCGGCCACCTCGCTGTTGCCGAAGAAGTAACGCGGGCTTCGAGTGTAGTAGGCACACTCCGTGTGCCGTTCTTCGTCATACCGGGGGAACGGCACACGGAGTGTGCCTACTACTTTGATGACGATCGCCGTACTGGGGGCCAACGGACAACTGGGCCGTGACCTGTGCCCGCGGCTGACCGGCGAGGTCGTGCCGCTGTCCCGCGCCGAGATCGACCTCGACTGGCCCGACACGATCAAGTCCTGCCTCGCCACACTGAGGCCGGACGTGGTGGTCAACTGCGCGGCATACAACTTCGTTGACAAGGCCGAGTCGGAGCCGGAGGCGGCGTTCCGGTCGAACGCCTGGGGCGTCCGCGAACTGGCCCACGTCTGCCGCGACATCGACTGCCGGCTCGTTCACTTCAGCACCGATTACGTCTTCGGCCTGGACTCCGACCGCCGAACCCCGCTCGCCGAGGACGACCCACCGGGGCCGGTCAGCGTCTACGGGCTGAGCAAGCTCGCCGGGGAGTACCTCGTGCGGTCGGCCAGCCCGCAGCACCTCGTCGTGCGGACGTGCGGTCTGTACGGCGTGTGGGGCAGCGGCGGCAAGGGCGGCAATTTCGTCGAGACGATGCTCCGGCTCGCGGGGCAGGGCAAGCCGCTGCGGGTAGTCAACGACCAGCGCTGCACGCCGACGTACACCACCGACCTGGCCGAGGCCATCGCCGCCCTCGTCGCACGCGGCGCGGAGGGACTGTACCACGTCACCAGTTCGGGCGACTGCACCTGGTACGAACTCGCCGCCGAGGTCTTTCGGCAAGCCGGCGTGAAAGCCGATCTCACACCGATCTCGAGTGCCGAGTTTGGTGCTGTGGCCCGAAGGCCCGCCTACAGCGTCCTGGCGACCGATAAACTCGCGCGGGACGGCATTTCCCGACCCCGTCAATGGCCAGACGCACTCGCAGCCTATCTCCGCGAACGGACAGAACGTGTATCCGGGACTTCGTGAACGCTCGATCCACTTCCCGTCATTTCTCCTAAGCTTGATTGACACGCCGGTCGCGCCGACTATATTGTAACTGAGACGCAATCTCAACAAGGGCCGTCCCGTGAGTTCGCACATGCTGCTGCCGCTGGACATGCTCGACGCCGGGCAGTGGGCCGACATCGCCGAGGTCAGCGGCGAGCCGGCCTGGGTCGGGCGGTTGGCCGAACTCGGCATCCGGCAAGGCTGTCGGCTCCAAGTGCTTCAGCCTGGCTCGCCGTGCCTGCTCCAGGTGGCCAACTGCAAGCTGTGTCTGCGCGGCGGCGAGTGTTCGCGCATCCTCGTCCGACCTGTGGCGGGCTAAATGCCGACCCTGGACCAACTCCTGACCGGGCAACGCGGCGAAGTCGAGACGCTCGCCGGCGACCCGGAACTGGTCCAGCGGCTCTACGAGATCGGCCTGCTCGAAGGGGAGACGGTCGAGGTACTCGGCTTCGCCCCGCTCGGCGACCCCGTTGAGGTTCGCGTCGGCAACACCCGCCTGAGCCTCCGCAAGCCGGAGGCGGCCACCGTCTCCGTCCGCCTCCTCTGAACCTCCCGGCCCGTCATGCCCGCCGCGAACGTCACCGTCGCCCTGGTCGGCAACCCGAACGCCGGGAAATCGACCCTGTTCAATGCTCTTTCCGGGCTGCGGCAGCACGTCGGCAACTATCCCGGCGTCACGGTCGAGATGAAGAAGGGACGGTTCACCCACGGCGGCACCGAGTTCGCGCTGATCGACCTGCCCGGCACCTACAGCCTCGCCCCGCGCAGCCCCGACGAGATGGTGGCGGTCGATCTCCTGCTCGGCCGGCGGCCGGAGGAGCCGCGGCCGGACGTGATCCTGTCCATCGTGGACGCCTCGAACCTCGACCGGCACCTGTACCTGACGACGCAGCTCATGGAACTGGGCGTGCCGGTCGTCGTCGCGGTCAACATGGTGGACGTGGCCGAGGCGCAGGGGGTTCGGATCGACGCCATCGCGCTCGCCCGCCAACTCGGCGTGCGCGTCGTGCCGATTCAGGCGAACCGCGGGGTCGGGCTGGACGCCCTACGGGGCGCACTGAAAGCCGCGACCGGCGACAAGGCGCCCGCGGGCGGCCCGAAGTTACCCGACGCGGTTGAGGAGGAGGTCGGTGGTCTGGGCGCGCAACTCCGCGGGGAGGTTCCGCCGTTCCTGGCCCGGCGGCTATTACTGGACGTGGGCGGGCAGACCGAGGAATGGCTCGTGCGAAAGCACGGGCCGGCCCTCCGACGGCGGCTCGACGAGGCCCGCACCCGGCTGACCGCCGCCGGGTGCCCGGTGCCCGCGGTCGAGGCGCGGACGCGCTACGGCTGGATCAAATCCGCAACGAAAGAAGCGGTCGCGCGGCCGGCCGTTCGCCCCGTGACGTGGACGGATCGGATCGACCGGTTCCTGACGCACCGCGTCTGGGGGACGCTGGTGTTCCTGACGGTCATGTTCCTGATCTTCCAGGCGATCTTCGTCGGGGCCGAGTACCTGATGGCACCGATCGAGCGGGCGTTCGCGGCTACCGGCGACGCGGTGACGGAGGCGCTACCGCCCGGTCCGGTCCGCGGGCTGATGGTGGACGGCGCCATTAGCGGGGTCGGCGGCGTGCTGGTCTTCCTGCCGCAAATCCTGCTCCTGTTCCTGTTCATCGCGGTCCTCGAAGACTGCGGCTACATGGCCCGGGCGGCATTCGTGATGGACCGGCTGATGAGCCGGTGCGGGCTGAGCGGCAAGTCGTTCATCCCGCTACTGTCGTCGGTGGCCTGCGCGGTGCCGGGGGTGATGGCGACCCGGGTGATCGAGGACCGCCGCGACCGGCTGGCGACGATCCTGGTCGCCCCGCTGATGAGCTGCTCGGCCCGACTGCCAGTGTACGCGCTCCTGATCGGGGCGTTTCTCACTGAAGGTTTCGCGTGGTGGGTGCCCGGGGCGACGCTCTTCGGCATGTACCTGATCGGCTTCATCGTGGCGCCGGTGGTGGCGTTGGTGCTGAAGCGGACGCTGTTGCGCGGGGGGACGCCGCTGTTCGTGATGGAGCTGCCGGCGTATAAGCGGCCGTCGTTGCGGGTGGTCCTGCGGCGGATGGCGGACGCCGGCTGGGCGTTCGTCCGCCGGGCCGGGACGCTGATCCTGGCGTCGATGGTCGTCGTCTGGGCGCTGCTGTACTTCCCGCACACCGACGGTCAGGGCCGGCCCTACGAGGAGCGGGTGGCCGCGGCGGCGGACGAGGCCGCGGCGAACCACGTCCGCGGCGAGTGGAAGCGGCAGAGCTACCTGGGGCGGGCCGGGCGGGCGCTGGAGCCGGCGTTCGCGCCGCTCGGGTGGGACTGGCGGATCGGGATGGCGGCGCTGGCGAGCTTCCCGGCCCGCGAGGTGGTGGTCGGCACGCTGGGCATCATCTACGACCAGGGGGACAAGGCGGAGGAGGAGTCGCTCCGCGGGGCGATTCGGGGGCAGTGGGCCGGCGACCCGGTCCGCAGCCGCTACCCGGTAGCGGTGGCGCTGTCGGTGATGGTGTTCTTCGCCCTGTGCTGTCAGTGCGCCTCGACGCTGGCGGTGATTCGCCGGGAGACGCGGAGCTGGGCATGGCCAGCGTTCACCTTCGCTTACATGACGGCGCTGGCGTATGTGGGGGCGTTGGCGACGTTTCAAATCGGTCGGGCCGTGACGGACCTCATGTCGTGACGCGGAGGGGCAGGGGATGGACTGGCAAGTTGTCGTCGTGTTCGCTGCTCTGGCGCTTGCGCTGGGCTATCTCTCCCGGTCGGCGTGGCGGACGTGGTTCGGCCCGGCGGGGAAGGGCTGCGCATCGGGTTGCGGCGGGTGCGCGAAGCCGGCCAACCAGCCACAGGATCAGAGGCGGATCGCGCTGCCGCGTGTGTAGGACACGTAGGGTGGGTCAAGCGAGTCTTCGAGCGCCGACCCACCGGCATCCAATGTTGTAGGCACACTCCGTGTGCCGTCTCCGAGGAACGGCACACGGAGTGTGCCTACTACACTCCTGGACGGTGGGTCGGCGCCCGCAAAGTCGGGCTTGACCACCCTACTTCGACAGCGGCGCGATGAATTCGACGTGCAGCGACAACCGGACCTTCCCGTCGCTGGCGGCGTGGCGCAACTCCACCGTGTCGAACGCCCCCAGCACCGTAGACAGTTCGCCGAGGCCGAGTTCGATCAGCTCCGCCGGCTTGCCGGACCACCGGGCGGCCGCCTCGACGAGCGCCTTCCGGTGGGCCTCCAGGTAGGCGCGCAGGTGCCTGGGGGAGAACCGCAGCAACGGCGTTTCCGCTCCGACGACCGGCCCGGTCGGCGCCCGGAAGCGCCGCACCCCGTCCGGCGAACTTGCCACGACGAGGTAGCCGCCCTTCAGCCCATACGACGGTCGCAACCCGGCCGGGAACCCCTTCTCGTTGGACAGCACCTTGACCGTGACGCCGTCGTGCGTCTCCTCGGTCAACTCGATCTGGTCGGCGTGCTCCCGGTTGTAGGCGAACCGCGCCATCTGAGCGGCGAAGTCCACCGCCTGCAACACCGTCCGGCCCACGTCCACCCCGCCCTCGGCGCTGGTCAGCTTCAGCGCGGCGGTCCACTCGGGTAGGAAGGCGCCGCTTCCCTTGCCAGGCGGCGTCACCCAGACGGCCCAGTCCGGCCCCAGCCCGGCCAGCACCGCCGACAGCTTGTCCCGGCCGACCACCGGAGCCAGCCCGCCCTCGATCGCTTTCTTGAGGCCCGCCTTGCCGTCGGCCGGCAGGAATGCCTCGACCCC